>DCSU01000054.1 GCA_002325785.1 Bacteroidales bacterium UBA1458
GAGATCAAACGTTCAAAAATTCGGGGCCAGCTCTCTGAGGGAATGATCTGTGCAGAGGATGAACTGGGTATAGGAACAGATCATGAAGGAATAATAGTCCTTGATCCCTCAGCCAGAATCGGATCCCCTGCTGCAGACTACTTTGGTGTGACAAGTGATACGGTGTTCGAGATAGGGCTGACGCCCAACAGGATAGATTGCAGTTCACACTTTGGCGTGGCACGCGACCTTGCAGCCTTCTTCAACCTTCAGAAACCGGTGAGGGCAAAGCTGCCTGAGCTAACCGGTTTCAGAAAGGAGCGGGAGGATGGCGCCATCAGCGTCACTGTAGAGGCGGCGGATGCCTGCATAAGGTATTCTGGACTGACGGTCAGGGGCATCACTGTGGGCCCGTCACCTGCATGGCTGCAGAGCAGACTCAGGGCCATTGGTCTGAATCCCATCAATAATGTGGTTGACATCACCAACTTCGTACTGCATGAGACCGGACAGCCGCTGCATGCTTTTGATGCGTCAGCCATCACCGGGAACAAGGTGACAGTTAAAAAACTGCCCGAAAAGACGAAATTCGTTACCCTCGACGGGGTGGAGCGCGAGCTCTCCTCATCGGACCTGATGATCTGCAATGAGAATGAAGGGATGTGCATAGCCGGTGTATTTGGCGGGCAAAAATCAGGGGTAACTGCAGCCACCACCGATCTGTTCCTTGAGAGCGCCACCTTCAGCCCGGTGTCTGTGCGCCGCACCTCGCGCAGGCATGATTTGCATACCGACGCCTCATACCGCTTTGAGAGAGGCACTGACCCCGAGATGACAATATATGCCCTCAGGAGAGCAGCCTTGCTGGTAAAGGAGATGGCCGGAGGAGAGATTGCCGGGGAAATTGCGGATATTTATCCTTATCCCGTCCGGAAAGCCGTGGTAAGATATTCGCTTGACCGCATGACAAAACTTATCGGCAAGAGTATTCCGGTTGAGACGGTCAAAACCATACTATACAGTCTCGACATACATATCACTGATGAGTCACCGGACATTTTAACCCTTGAGATCCCTCCTTACCGTGTAGATGTGACCCGGGAGGCAGATGTCACGGAAGAGGTGCTCAGGATCTACGGTTATGACAATATCGGCATCAGCAATGAGATGCATTCAATGCTCTCCCACACAGAAAAGCCTGACCGTGAAAAGGTGGCGGCCAATATGGCAGAGCTCCTTTCCGGAAACGGATTCGCGGAGATCATGTGCAACTCACTGACCCCGGCGGCATGGTTTGAGACGACAGGCGACTTTAACGCCGCCGCCATGGTGAGACTGGCCAATCCGCTCAGCAGCGACCTCAATGTCATGAGATTATCACTGCTTCCCGGAATGCTCAGTACCATATCATGGAACATCAACAGGCAGAACAACGACCTGAGATTGTTTGAACTCGGCAATATCTACAGCAGGAGAACGGGAAGGGAGACGATGGAGATCACCGACAATTTCAACGAACAGCAGGTCCTGGCTATGGCTGTCACCGGCAATATCAACGGGAAAAGATGGAATGCCGCAGAAGCACCAGCCGGGTTCTTCCACATCAAGGGCTTCACAGAACTGGTGCTCTCACGCTTCGGAATAGAAGAGAGAGAGATCACTGCTGTTCAGGATAATGCGGGGTGGTTCACTGACGGAATGAAATACAGTGTCGGGGGACTTGAAACTGCATCTTTCGGACGGGTCTCAAAAAAATACCTTGCCATGTTTGACATCAGGCAGGATATATGGTATGCCGAGATCTTCTGGGACAACATAATCCGGATCATAAAAGGCAGGAAGATCCGCTTTGCCGAGCTGCCAAAGTATCCATGGGTCCGTCGCGACCTTGCGCTTCTACTCGACAAATCGGTGTCATTCAGCCAGATACGTGACCTGGCTTTCAAGACTGAACGAAATATCCTTCAGGAGGTTGACCTGTTTGATGTGTACGAAAGCGATACAATTGGCAAGGACAAGAAATCGTACGCTGTCAGTTTCATCCTGCATGACGAACGGCAGACCCTCACTGAGAAGAGCATTGAAAAGGTGATGAACGCGCTCATCAAGGCTTATGAGCGGGAGTTCAGTGCAACTCTGAGATGAAGAAGCTGGCCGGCAGGACATATGATTACCTTTCGCTTGTCAAATTCAGTCACACTGTCTTTGCGATGCCTTTTGCCCTGGTCGGGTATTTTCTGGGAGCCACGCAGCCAGGTTTTGGATTCACTCTTAGGACATTCCTCCTTGTGCTTGCCTGCATGGTCCTGGCCCGCAGTGCAGCCATGGCTTTCAACAGGTATGCTGATGTCCACTTTGACAGATTAAACCCCAGGACCGCCGGAAGGGAAATACCTGCAGGGAAGATCTCACAGCGCAACGCCCTGGTGTTTGTCATAGCCAGCTCCATTCTCTTCATTGTTGCCACAGCCTTCCTGAACAGGCTTACACTCATCCTGTCACCAGTGGCGCTGCTGATCATTCTCGGATACAGCTACACCAAGAGATTCACCGCACTGTGCCATATTGTGCTCGGCCTGGGCCTGAGCCTTGCACCCATCGGAGCCTACATCGCCGTAACCGGAGCATTTGCTCTGCTTCCTCTGGTCTATTCCTTTATTGTTCTTACCTGGGTAAGCGGTTTTGACATCATCTATTCACTCCAGGATGATAAGTTTGACCGGGAGACTGGCCTCTATTCCATACCTGCCGCAATGTCAAGGAGGGAGGCGCTTACTGTGTCAGCGGCCCTGCATTCGGTCTCTTTCATGCTTGTTTCCACAGCAGGGCTCATCGGGCAGGCGGGTATTGTTTTCTGGATCAGTGCCCTGATATTTTCAGGAATGCTGGCCTATCAGCACCTCATTGTGAAACCGGATGACCTGAGCAGGGTCAACATGGCCTTCGCCACCACCAACGGGGTGGCCGGCGTCATATTCGGACTGGGAGTGATCCTGGACCTCCTTCTCTTCTAAAACCTGAAGACGAAAGAGACACCAAGGAGCTCCTTGAACTGCACCATGGGAGCCTTCTTCTGTTTTCCATCGGTACCAAGCACCGGTTCACCTTCATCAAAGACAGGAAGCATGGTGTCATCATCATAAATGAGATGCACATTCAGCCTGAGGTCAGTGAACCAGTTTAGGCTCGTTGTAGCAATCATCTCCCACTCCACATCCACATTCTGCGGCTTTGAAAGAAAATTACTGAAGAGCTGCAGCCTGTTGCTCATATTCACCCTTTCAAAGAGTAAAACCTTGCTGTTGATGGTAAGGTAAGCGCCAAGCTCATTCTTTGACCATTTGTCTGCTGCAATGCCGTATTTGGTCTGATTGATATGGGCAGTGTCAGGAACGAAGGTACCCTTGTAGGATAACGGAGAGAAGCTTATGAAGGTGTTCTTGTCAGGCTTGTATTCAAGGCCGTAGCCAAAAAGGAACGTTGCCGGATTGAAAAATTTCGAAACCTTGACCGAATCATTGGGATAGTTGTAGCCGGGCAGGAACTGCGTCTTGAACTGGAATAGGCCGCTGAGGTCGAATTTCCCGAAGGCCTTGTGATTGATCTTTGAGTTGATCTCAAGTATATCCAGGTTTTTACGAATGTCTGCCCTTCTTCCCGAGGCCTGCAGGCCCAGCGCAAACCTGGCTGAGGTGGATGAATTGACCTTTGTGACCTTGTTGTTGTAATTCAAGGCGGAGGTCACGTCCAGCACCGAGGATACGTTGTTCTCTCCCCCTTTTGCCCAGTTGGCGATCACCCCCTGCGAGAGCAGGTATGAGATGTCTGTTCTGAACTTCCACAGCTCCGGTTTGATCCTGTTGAGCGCCACCCTTCGCAAGTTCTCTTCCATAGCGGTGGTCACGTTCACGCGGGTGTCAACATACCTGTCATGCCATACCTGCTTCTTAAACAGTACGCCCTCTTCTGCCCTTAGAGAGATGGTGTTTCTTGCAGGGCTTCCCAGCCATACAGTCACTGAATCGCCCTCCCCGTCAGGCAGCCAGAACCTTACAAGGTTATCTGACTGGCTGTTGAGCCACACATCAGATCCCCTGCCGTGCTCGCCGGTAACCGTCAACAACGTGGAGTCGCGCATCTCAAGGTAACTAATCAGTGAAGTTACTGCAGCCTCAAGTGAGTCAGTCACATACGGATTCCTGAGATACCTGAATGGAAAATCACTCCTGTACAGTGATGCCTCGGGCAGCGTGTCTGTTATCACCAGCACAATCGTGTCATTGGTGTGGTGCGGCAGCTGTGCCGGTATAAAATCCTTCATCAGAATATATACTGAGTCATTCAGTCTGAGGGTATCGTTTACATGTACCGGCCTGGAATCTGCAGAGAGTCTCACCTTCTCAAGTTTCTTTCCAGCCTCAATGAACATCTCCCCGCCATGAGAATTTCCGGTGAGGGTGTCTGCAGTGACGGAGTCATGTTGCATGACCGGAAGAATAATCCTGACAGAATCGAAAACATAGTAGTTTTCAACTGGTATTCTTATCTTATCGAAGCCATATCCGGAAAGGTAATTCACCAGTGTGTCAGTTGCAGGCCTGGAGGCAATCCACAGCAGGCTTTTAATTGCCTCGCGGAGCGGATCATTGCTCTTTTTCCACATCGGTGCCGATAAATATATCTTATCAAGAAACTTTAATGAAGCTTCCCGGTCAAGGTATATATCCTTCGGACCGCTGATGTTTGGGACCGGGTAAGCCTTTATGTGATTCAGCAGGTGTATGCCGGCTTCAAGAGTGTCAGCAGAGACTACGGGCAAGGTCACCGGCAGAGTCACCGGTGCATCCACAACCTGTCCGGATACAATTGTACTTCCCCACAGGCAACAAAAAACGATAAGAATTTTTAAGGTTCTCAATCTCATTTCACGATGTTTAAACAGTTCCGGATTGTACCCCAAACGTAAAAAAGTTATCTTTGCAAAAATAGCCCATTTAGATGATTTTCCATTTTCTATCGGAAAGAAACCGGAAGTTGATCTTCCAGAACATCAAGAACAGGGACGCATTCTGAACCCCNNAAGGGTTGCATATCTAAATGCCTTTTCACCCCCACCCCTTCCTCTTGTTAAAATTTCTTAATCGTCAATTGAAAATCGAAAATCCCATGAATTTACCATATTGTGAACCTTTCAGGATAAAAATGATTGAGTCTCTGCGCCAGAGCACGCTGTCTGAGCGTCAGGAATGGATCAGAAAAGCCTCATACAACCTGTTTAACCTGCGGTCAGAGCAGGTATTCATTGATCTCCTCACCGATTCAGGCACCGGGGCAATGAGTGACAAACAGTGGGGTGCCATCATGACCGGGGATGAGAGCTATGCCGGAGCATCATCATATTACAGGCTCAAGGATGCTATCAGGGATATTACCGGGTTTGAATATTTCCTTCCGACACACCAGGGCAGGGCTGCAGAGAACGTACTCTTCTCGGTGCTGGTAAAGGAGGGCGACGTTATCCCCGGGAACGCGCACTTTGACACCACCAAGGGGCACATTGAGTTCCGCAAGGCCAGTGCGGTCGACTGCACCGTTTCATACGCCATGGATATTGCCAACCTTGATCCCTTCAAGGGCAATGTCGATCTTGAAAGGCTTGAGCAGGTGCTGAATGAGACGCCTCACGNNGAAGCTGGGATGCATTGTCATGACCGTTACCAACAACACTGCTGGCGGTCAGCCGGTCAGTATGGCTAATCTCAGGGGAGTCAGGAAGCTCGCCGACAAGTACAAAGTTCTGGTTATCATTGACTCTGCCCGTTTTGCCGAAAACGCCTACTTCATCAAGACCAGGGAAACAGGATACTCAGAAAAGTCCATCAGGGATATTGCCCGTGAGATGTTCTCCTTTGCAGATGGCATGACCATGAGTTCCAAGAAGGATGCCATCGTAAACATCGGAGGGTTCATCGGATTCAGGGACAAAGAGCTGTTCCGCAAGGCATCGACATTTAATATCATGTTCGAGGGCTTCGTCACCTACGGAGGCATGGCGGGCCGTGACATGAATGCCCTGGCACAGGGTCTCTACGAGGGCACCGAATTTGACTACCTTGAGTCGCGCATAGGCCAGGTGGCACGACTGGGAGAAAAGATCAGTGCGGCAGGCGTGCCTGTACAGGTACCCATCGGCGGCCATGCAATCTTCATTGATGCCGGCAAATTCCTTCCGCAGATACCTGCCGGAGAGTTTCCTGCCCAGAGACTGGCGGTGGAGCTATACCTCGAAGGGGGGATTCGCGGCGTTGAGATAGGCACCCTGATGGCAGACCGCGATCCCGTGACGCGACTGAACAGGCATCCGGCTCTGGAACTGGTCAGGCTGGCCATCCCAAGAAGGGTCTATACGGATAACCACATGGATTATGTGGCTGCCGCAGTGAGCAATGTATGGGAGAGACGAGACCGGATCACACGTGGACTGGCCATCAAATATGAAGCCCCCATCATGAGGCACTTCACCGTTGAGCTTGACCTGCTCTCCTGACATAAAAAACCTATCTTTGACTCAGGAATAACTGAACCACGATGATAAGATCAATGACCGGCTATGGCAAAGCCATGCTGGAGACACCGCACCGGAAGATCACTGTTGAGATCAGATCACTCAACAGCAAACAGGCTGATATCAATACCAAGATGCCGTGGATCTACAAGGAGAAGGAGCTGGATATAAGGAACATGGTAATAAGGAGACTCGAGAGAGGCAAGATTGACCTGATGATCTCCTTTGACGCCATGAATGACGAGCCGGCTCCCGTGATCAACAGCAACATCGTTAAAAACTACTACAATCAGCTCAGGGAGATAAGCAACGAGCTGGGAATCAAAAGTGACAGTGAGTTGCTGGGCATTGTGATGCGTTTGCCCGAAACGCTAAGGAGCGAGAGGGCCGAGCTTACTGAGGAGGAATGGAGCATGGCGGTAAAACTAATCGATGATGCTCTTTCAATGACCGACCTTTACCGCCTTGAGGAGGGCAAAGCAATGGAGGCTGACCTATCCAAGTCAGTTTCCAGTATCACACGGTACCTTGGGAACCTCAGTAATGTGGAGGGCGACCGTTTGACACGCATGCGCGAGAAGCTTTTGGCAACACTTCAGGAGACCGTCGGATCGGAAAACATCGATAAAAATCGATTTGAGCAGGAGCTGATATTCTACCTTGAGAAGATGGACATCAACGAGGAGAAGGTGAGGCTGAAGAAACACTGCGACTACTTCATTGAGACAATGAACGGCAACGGCCAGAACGGAAAGATGCTCAACTTCATCTCGCAGGAGATGGGGCGTGAGATCAACACCATTGGCTCGAAGGCGAATGATGCTTCACTGCAAAAACTGGTGGTGATGATGAAGGATGAGCTGGAGCGGATAAAAGAGCTGACTCTAAATGTGCTCTGACTCTATGAAGGGATTGAAGAATAGCAGGGTCCTGATCATATCCGCTCCTTCCGGGGCAGGCAAGTCAACCCTCGTCAGTCATCTTCTCAATGCAGGCCTCCCCCTCCTCTTCTCCGTTTCGGCAACCAGCAGGAAGCCAAGGGGATGTGAAGTAAACGGCCGGGAATATTATTTCATAACCACGGCTGACTTCAGGAGGAAAATCAAAAAAGGTGAATTCATAGAGTGGCAGGAGGTCTACAGGGATCATTATTACGGAACCCTCCGGAGCGAGATAGACCGTATCACCGGAGAGGGTAAAATTCCCCTCTTTGACTTAGACGTGCAGGGAGGCGTCAATCTGAAGAAGATCTTCGGGAAGGAGGCCCTGGCCATCTTTATCATGCCGCCCTCAGTGGATGAACTGCGTTCACGACTGATGAAGCGCGGGACAGACAGTGCCGATAAGATTGAGATGAGAGTTGATAAGGCAGTCTCCGAGATCCTTATGGCAGACAGGTTTGACCGCGTGATCATCAATGACGGGCTGGAGAGTGCCTGCAGCGAGATACTGGCGGTGGTGACGGAATTCATTGAAAAAAGGTGATGGAGACCGGATTGTTTTTTGGTTCATTCAACCCTGTGCACATAGGCCATATGGCGATAGCCAACTATCTGGCCGAGTATTCCTCGCTGGAAGAGATCTGGTTTGTGGTCAGTCCCCATAACCCTCTGAAAACCAAGGAGACGCTCCTGAAGGACCGCGACCGGTTATACATGACCGGGCTTGCCATCGGCGACGACAGCCGTTTCAGGGTTTCAGACGTTGAATTCACCCTGCCGCAACCCTCCTATACTATTGACACGCTGGCCTGGCTGACTGAGAAACACCCTTCGCGACGGTTCACGCTAATCATGGGCGAAGACAATCTGACCACGCTGCACAAGTGGAAGAATGCAGAAGTGCTTGTTAAGCAGTATCCGATAATCGTTTATCCCCGCCTCTACCCGGGAAGCAGGAGCGGCAAGAGGCTGCAGGAGATACTCTCAATGGCATCGGTAACCGAGATAGATGCCCCGGTGATGGAGATCTCCGGCACCTTTATACGCAATGCAATCAAAGAGGGAAAGGATGTCTCATGGTTTGTGCCGGCCCCCGTTTGGCGGTACATCCGGGAAATGCACTTCTACGAGTAGGCAGTAGGGGTTAGGCAGTAGGCAGTAGTGTTGAAAGTCTTGCAGTCCTGAAGTCGTCCATTCGTAATGAATAATTTACTGATAACCAGTGTTTTAACTATTGCCTATTGCCTACTGCCTATTTAAGATAGGTATCGAGGAACTCAAAATACTCCTTCTGCCATATCACGGCATTCTGCGGCTTGG
>DCSU01000027.1:0-3800 GCA_002325785.1 Bacteroidales bacterium UBA1458
CTGAGCTTGCTCAAGTGAGGGGCAGAAATAATTAAGGACTTTATGAGCGAAGCGAATAAAGGGCTTTTTCTTTGGGCTGTTACCCTTAGAGGATCATGAAATAATCCTGTCAATCTAATAAGTGTACAAATGAATTTCAGATCCCATACAGAGGGATGTTTGTCATGAATTCTTCCTTTCTGTAAGGTGTCAGAGCTGTTCTGAACGCTCTTTCAGGAGTATATTTCTCACAAAAGAGCCTGAAACTTTTTGCCCGGAGATTTTCTCCCGATTTAACTTCAAGCGGAATAACAGCTCCATTTTCCTGAATAATAAAATCAACTTCAGCGGTGCTTCTTTCATTGGTCCAGTAACCAATGAAGGTTCTAAACTGAAAACAAAAGAGGGATGGTCTTCCAATGGTAATGGTACCAATAGCAGTGGTTTTTCAGCCCTTCCTGCAGGTATACGCAGTGGCAATGGCTTGTTCAGCGATCTGGGCAGAACTACCCATTTCTGGAGATATTTCAAATTCCTTATCTAAAGAGAAAAAGCCTTGTTGCGAAAGTAACAGGGCTTTTTCATTATCAGATATGTCAGGAATCTAATCAATAGACATAACTACTTCAAATACTTATCGAAAAAAGTGATCACTTTTTCAATATTTGAAGGCGTTGAAAATTGAGGTCCGCCATGACCCGCTCCTTCCAATAACTCAAACGACACTTTGTCGTCACCAAGTATTGGTTTTAAAGCATCATAAAAATTCCGGCTTTGGGTATATGGAATGTTGCGATCCATGCTTCCAACTTGAATAAAAAATGCGGCGTCATCAGCCGAAATATAGGTTGTCGGATTGGCTTTTGCCACCATTTCCGGAGCCGATTGGACCGCTTTTCCTATCAGTTGTGATTCAGGAGAAGATTCGCCATTGGTTCGACCGGTAAATCCTAAAGCTGAAGCTTCAGCATCCATTGTGCAAAAATTAATCGGGCCAAACCAATCGACCGACGCAATTACCTTCGACGAAAAGCCGGCATTGCCCAGGCTAGCACCTTCCAATTCGGCAACTCCGGATGAAGTGCCCAGCATGGCAGAAAGATTTCCTCCTGCTGAGGAGCCCCAAGAGCCAATTTTATCTGGATTCAAATGATATTTAGCGGCATTGGCGCGCAAAAAGCGGACAGCCGCTTTGCAATCTTCAATTTGTGCAGGGTATATGGCTTCGCCACTTAGTCGGTAATTAATACTTGCGGCTGCATATCCACTGGCTACCAATGCTTCCGCATTTTGAGTTTCCATTTGCTTATCGCCCATTTTAAAAGCACCACCGTGAATCAGAACTACCACAGGAAAGGGACCTTTGCCTTCAGGCAAATAAATATCCATCACCTGTGCCGGAGAAACAGTAGCATAAGGCACATTGGTTATTGTTTCCATATTGGTACTAGCGATGACTTTTGCCTCGCCTATAATTCCTGACAACAGGAAGATTACATGAATGAATTTAATTTTTGACATTTAATTTTTGGATTTTGAGATTTACTTTGCTCAAAAACAGGTTGGTTTATTCTGTTTTTCAGAAATAAGATGGTGAAGTGTCATAATTCGAATTTGAAACGTAGGAGTATCCAATCTGAAAGAGAGCGGGTAACCTAGCCGGAATCTCCAGGAACACCTGCCATCAGCAATGCAGGGTCAGCCCCTCAGATCCTCTCCTTTTTGACAGGCAGCCAGAAATCGCTTTCTGTCAGGTTGCACTCTTTTATCAAATCAAGGGCATACTTAGCGCCGGAAAAGTTCTCGTCAGCATTATTGGTGCCGACGGTGAATCTGACTCCGGCCTTTTTTGCCCTTTTAATGAAATCTGCAGAAGGAATCTCGTACCTGTTATTGATCTCCATGGCTATATTATTGGTCTGCAGAGCGTTAATTACTTCATCCATTCTCTGTTCCGTCCAAAATTGGTCATACCTGTCAGCCATCTGCGCGGGAAGGAATGTTGCATTAACATAGATATCGACGGGCTCCGTATTTAAAATAGTGACAAGGGTTTTAACCAGATAGTTCATGAACTCCTCCTCATCGTCAATAAAGGTCTCTTCGGGCAACCAGATACGGTTCCTTCTTCCTTTTTCATCAGTAAAGGTCATGGCATCTGTAAAAACATAATCAAACTTTTCAATTGATTCCTTCGAGAACAGGTTCACCCACTCCCGGCCTTCAGCCTGCATTGCAACGTAAAACTGCGGGTAATCATTCATAATGAGGAGAAAGGAGTCAACCTGGGAATCATTCTGAACAAGAAATCCCAGTCCGCAGTTTACGGCAATACCGTATTGAATGTTCTCAGCTTCAGATTTTCGTACTGCATCCTCAAGGGTAAAGTTCCCCTTTAGATGTACATGCAGGTCTGTTATGGGAAATTCGACAGTCTTCCGGCAACCGGCAGTTATAAAGATCAATGTCATTGAGACAAGAAACAGTAGCTTTTTCATTTGTATCGCTTTAAAATCAGGGACAAACTCTATGATAAAGATGCATAAAATAACCTTATATCATCACCAGATAGCCAGTGTCTTTTATCTTCAATTCCGAGTCCCCGCTACTTTTTTTCATTGGCTTAAAAGTAACATAAGAAATATCATATTGTATACATACACCTTAAAGTAAACTAAGAAAAGTTATGTAATACTTTCACAAGGAATGAAAGAAATTGAAAAATATCTCGCCGGACATTTTGAGAAAGGTAAGCCGCAGGCGGATGCAGGGCTATACTTTATTAAGCAACCAGGCCGCTCACCATTTTGTGCCATGGCATTCAAAACATGATACCCCCGTGGTGCCCCCTTTTAAATCGGTACCATGACAGGCAACACAATTTACAAGAGGTTGATCAAGTCCGCTCTTATGCATATATCCGTCTTGACTTATAGTATGATCTGCAGGAGGATTGTATTTTGGGCCATTTGTCTTTTCACAACCAATGAAAAGAACAAGCATAAGCAATATCATCGATACTTTTGCTGATATGTGGTTTTTCATATTGTTCTCGATTTTAAATGGAGCATCCATTACGTTGGTGTTTTTATATGCCTTCAATATTAACCCTGTCATGAGAGATTTATTGTTAAACTTCCCCTACAGGATCATGATCCTGACCTAAGCGATGGGAGAATAATCCACTTTAAATTCAGGTTTGCTAAACCGGCAGTTATTATTATTGTTAGTATATTGACTTTTCATTAAATAATCTATAACATATGAGAATCTATCTTTCGACTTTATTGATTTTTCTCACCACTCTATCATGCAGCAGTGAGGTTAAGAAGGAAGCGATTACCACAAAACCGGATACCAATGAAGAAATGGAACAAGAGCAAGACAGTCTGAAATACCTTGCGCTGGGAGACTCTTACACTATCGGTCAAAGCGTTGAAAGCACCCTGCGCTTTCCCGTTCAGATAGCAGATTCCCTTAAAAAGCGGGGATATCTCACAGGAGATCCCAGGATCATAGCAGTAACCGGCTGGACAACATCAGATCTGAAGGCAGGCATAAATGCTGCTAATCCACAGGGGCCCTATGATCTGGTCAGCCTGCTGATAGGGGTAAATAACCAGTACCGTGGCATGGATATAAATATTTACAGGAAAGAGTTTGAGGAATTGATAGATCAATCGATCTATTTTGCAGGGAATGATACTGGTCGGGTCATTGTTCTTTCTATTCCGGACTGGGGAGTAACCCCGTTCGCATCGGGCAGAGACAGGGAGAAAATTGCCAGGGAGATTGACCAGTACAATGCGATAAACAAAGAA
>DCSU01000027.1:3834-21713 GCA_002325785.1 Bacteroidales bacterium UBA1458
ATAGCCGGTGATGGTCTGCATCCGTCGGGCAAGATGTACACAGAGTGGGTCAGACTGGCCGTCCCGGAGATTGTAAAGATGCTGAAAGAGGAATAATAATGGATATGGAATCGGTCTATAAGGAGGCTTTATCCCTGGATGAACAGGACGAACTTTCCGCGTACAGATCAAAGTTCATTTCAGGGAAAGAAAAGCTGATCTATCTGGATGGGAATTCACTGGGCAAATTGCCTGCTGAAAGCAAAGCCATACTTGAGCGTTCTGTTAATATTGAATGGGGTGAGAGACTGATCCGAAGCTGGAACGAGGGCTGGTTTACAAAAAACGCAGAACTTGGAGATAAGATTGCTCAGATTGCCGGGGCTTCCGAGGGCGAAGTAATTATAACTGATACCACTTCAGTAAACCTCTACAAACTGGCCCATGCAGCACTTAATTTTAAAATGGGCAGGACCCGGATAGTGACAGATGAATTGAACTTCCCTTCGGACCTTTATATTCTCCAGGGTCTGGTGAAAGAGTTTGGGGAGGGATATGAACTGATAATCGTTCCTTCCAGGGATGGTATGACGATCGATACCATGGATCTTAAGGAAGCGATTGTTGACAATACTGCACTTGTATCACTCTCGCATGTGGCATTTAAATCCTCTTTCAGATACAACATGAAGGAGATCACATCGCTCGTCCAGGATAAGGGAGCGATGATATTATGGGACCTGAGTCATAGCATTGGTGCAGTCCCCGGTGAATTGAACGAATCAAATGCCGACCTTGCAGTGGGTTGCACTTATAAATACCTCAACGGAGGCCCGGGCTCACCTGCTTTTCTATATGTTCGAAAGGATCTCCAGGATAAACTGTCTTCACCCATATGGGGGTGGTTTGGCGATAAGAATCCCTTCGATTTTGAATTGAACTATCGTCCGGGTGAAGGCATAAAACGTTTTCTTACCGGTACGCCACCTATTTTATCCTTAAAGACTATTGAACCCACTCTCGATATGATGAACGAGATTAGTATGGAAAGGATCCGGAAGAAAAGTGTCTCGCAGTCTGATTTCCTTATAAGAATTGCAGAGAAATTTCTTTATCCTCTGGGCTTTCAAACCGGATCTCCCATGGATCCTGAGAAACGTGGCTCTCACCTGTCGCTGCGCCATCCGGAAGCCTACCGTATCTGCAAAGCCCTGATCGATCCGGATCTGGGAGAAACTGTAGTCATTCCGGATTTCAGAGATCCCGATAATATCCGTTTTGGGATTACTCCCTTATACACTGCCTACACAGAATTATTCATTGCTGTAAGGGAGATCAGGAGTATCGTTGAAGATAAGCTCTTCTTAAAATACTCACTTAAAAGGGAGCAGGTAACCTGATTCTGGGGTTTTTTCTCGCGCTGAAATAATAAGGCAATTTAAGTTAATATACAAATCCAAATAGCCAGACAGATGCTTTATTTCCGGCATTCCAAGATTTTTTTCTGACGAAATAAGTTTTCCTGAAATCCAGGTAAGCTTTTCATCTTTCCGTCGAATCAATACTGCATATATACAACGATGATGCATAATGTAATCGACATATTGAAATATTTAATAATGTATGTTGCGAGTGAGGATCGATGGTGTAAAAAAACCCACCAAATGCATCAAATCTTTTAGCTTTAGCCATGTGTTAACCTTTAATTTTCAATATTATCCACCACTTTTTCAAATCCCGACTTCAGATGAATGTCCCGCTGGGGGAAAGGATCTTTTTGTAATCCGTTTAATTATGGTATGAAGAACTCTCCTTTCAGGTTGATCTTCTGGTTATTGAAAGGATCAAGGGCCCTGTCAATCAGGAGGGCTGCCTCGACCCGCAGTACGGGGCGGTCCGATGCATGCGGGCCGCCTCCGAAAATCAATGTCAGGGCTTCCGACAGGCCTGGCTCATTGATTTCAATTCCGTTCTGGCGGGCAATGAGGCGAATCAGATCAACCGTCTCCTGAACGGTAAGTACCGCTTCACCAAAGTCGTACTCTGTAAGTGGATATATCTCTTTCAGTCCCGCCAGATCTGACGCAATCGTGAGGTCATTCGCCCTGAAGAATGTCTGGTTTGACCATCCCTGGCTGATGCCTTCTCCCCTCATTATCCCTGTTGAGCCAATGCGCTGCAGTGTTTTGAACAGAGCATGGTCACGCTTCAGGTCGAGGTAGGGGAGAAGGTACCCTCCGGCGTCAAGCAGGGCATTCTGTACCGCCCTGACCGGCACATCGGCAATCTTTACCCCGGTGCAAACAGCGAGTGCTGCCAGGGCTCCTGCTGCCTGACCAATCTGAAGAACCACAGGCTGCAATCGTGTAGCTCCGTTGACAAGATTGGTTACGGAGATCGATTTTTCTGCAACTATCAGCCCTTCGACGCCTTCAGGGATGAGGGTGCCAAGCGGCACTCCGAATGATGGTACGGGATAGAAACTGAGATCAGGCAATGTATCAGGTCCGCTATAACTTGAATGATGGTGATCTACCGGATAATCGCCAACAGCGATGCAGGTCCGGTACAATTTGTCAGGCTGATCATACGGTGCTGTAATATGGTTCAGGGTGAATCTCACCTTTCCGTGAATCCGCCTTGATTCGCGATAGTAAGGTATGAACGGGAGACTGTCAGCGGTGGGAAACTCGTCACCGGCAAGTGCCAGGTTCCGGTAACCCAGTTCGTTCCTTAAAAACCACAGAAAACCAAGTGTCTTCTGTTTGGCTGCCTTCAGGGCCTCAGCCCGCTCAGGCGGATCCATCTCTATCAGGTTTACATAAAAGTCGTTCCCTGACAGCGGCCAGTTAATCATGTACTTGTTGTTCGGAAGCTTTCCGTAATTCAGCATCATCTCGCATGACCACCTGGCAGTCTTAGTCTCCTTCCCGCTGCAAAGCGGGTTGATGCATGAGCATTCAAAGAGCAGTGGGTCATATCCCTGGGGTCTGGCCATAGGCACTTCCCTGCCAAAGTCTTTAACAACAGCGACGTACGTGAGATCCTGGATGATATTGTTTGCCTTCTCCGGGGCAATATCCTCCCCGGTGTCATGCCGTGAATCCATGCCAATGTCATATTCCGCTCCGCACATATTTGAGATATCTCCCAGTTCCGTGGCATCAATAAGTATTTCAGAGGAGTACTTTAAAATACCGCCTGGGGTTCCCACTGAAATCAGCCATTTTTCCCCGCGTCTTTTTACTTTCGACACCTGCGCATTCCCCAGCACGGTGAGTCCGGGTTCGGCTGCCGCCATTTCAGAAAATATTTTATTGCCCACCGAGGGCTCAAACATGACATTGCTTACCCATCCGGTCTTCAGATATGATTCGTTGCCATAATGAGCTATGAGCGCCTCCCTGAATTCACCCCACAGACCTCCCGGAAGATTGTAATTGCCATCGACGGCGCTTACACCGGCGCTGGTGAGCATTCCACCCAGCCACTCATTTTCCTCAGAGATAACAGCTTGTACGCCCATTCTTGAAGCCTGTATCCCCGCGGCCACCCCACTGGTGCCTCCGCCGGCTATGAATACATCCGTTGTGACCGGAGCAGAGCACGAGACAAGCAGGATGAAACTGATAATATTCCACGGCATCTTTCCCATGGTGCCAGCACCCAGGTTACGGGTAATTGAATTTATGACCGGCATGACTCTCTCTTTTGCTTTTGCAGGCAATGAAATTATTAATAAATTTATAGGAAATTATTTATTCCGCGGCTCGAAACATATCCGGACAATCATTAAAAACTGAAATATGAACTGCAACAGAAGAACTTTTGTAAAAACAGGCGCCCTGGCCCTGACCGGCACTGCCGTTTTAGGAAATACTTTTTGTGCTGCTCCCGGGCGAACCGGCATAACAGGACTGCAGCTTTACTCAATCAGGGATGACATGGCGAAGGATCCGGAGGGATCGCTGACCCGACTGGCAGAGATGGGGTACAAGTATGTTGAGCACGCAAATTATTCGGACCGCAAGTTCTACGGTTATGCGCCAGCCGAGTTCAAAAAGTTACTTGACGGGAAAGGACTGAACATGATCAGCGGTCATGTTGAGTTTGTAAGAAGCGACTGGGATGTAGCTGCCGGCGACTTCTCCGAAAGGTGGAAGCATACGGTTGAGGATGCTGCCACCTGCGGACAGAAGTATGTTGTCACTCCATGGCTTGAGGAGAGTATAAGAAGGAACTATGACGATTTCATGGCCTTCATGGATGTATACAACAAATGCGGTGAGTTGTGCAATAAATGGGGGATGAAGTTCGGGTATCATAACCACGACTTCGAATTCAGCGAGAAATTCAACGGCGAAAGCCTGTTTGATATAATGATGCGGAGCATCAATCCTGATCTTGTAGTGGTACAGTTGGATACCGGAAACCTCTATAACGGAGGCGCCGTTGCAAAGGATGTCGTAGACCGTTACCCCGGCAGATTTGAGTTCGTTCACCTGAAAGATGTCATAAGAACAGGTAAGGATGATCAATTTGAAAGCACCATTATCGGTGAGGGAGTTGCTGATGTCAGGGAGGTGCTGTCAATGATAGAAGAGAGCGGAGGAGCCCGGGTCATTATCATTGAGCAGGAGGCATACCAGGGAAAAACTCCGATGGAATGTGCCCGCCTGAACCTGGAGATAATAAAAAAGTGGGGTTACAAGTAAGCCCCGGGATTATCCGAATTGTAACCGGCAGTACATAAACATCCAGCGACGGCCATCGCACATCGACTGCCTGACATAAACAGGCGGCTAAGCCACCGGGTAACGACGGCTCTTTATTAAATCTTTGCATCTATCACAGGGATTTTAACAAACTCTTTATAAAAGCGGAGACAAATTTGTATCCGGAGGAACCAGCTCCTCCTGCTTTAATAATGATGTAAATTTGAATACTGAAAAACAGTATGTCATGACAGGCACCGGCCGGATATTCAGCCTTCCGTTAAAAACGAGATTCTACCAGTATTTGCTGGTGATCCTGATCATCGGTCTGACAACCCTGGTAAGCAGCCCCCTTTCAAATTCCCAGAGTTATCATATTGTCTCATTCATTCTGTTGTTCGTGGTTGCCATGCTGGCAGTATTTATGGGGATAGGACCTGTTTTGCTTGCCTCAACAGCAAGCGCAATTGCATGGAACTACTTTTTCATTCCCCCTTTCCATACCTTTCATATTGAGAAGACTGAAGACAGGCTGATGTTTTTCTCTTTTTTCATCATTGCGCTTCTGAACGGGATACTGACCAACAGGATCCGGAGGCAGGAGAGGCTCGTAAGAGACAGGGAGAACCAGACAAACGCACTGTTTCAGCTTACCGG
Source organism: Bacteroidales bacterium UBA1458 (assembly GCA_002325785.1). GTDB lineage: Bacteria > Bacteroidota > Bacteroidia > Bacteroidales > VadinHA17 > SR-FBR-E99. Next base: position 9,186 of record DCSU01000027.1, read on the forward strand.
GGAACTTTCGAAGGCCAGGGGGATAAACAATGTGCTGGAAGTGGCAGGAAGCGATTTTAAAAAGCACTTTGATGCTGATTCCTGGTTCATTATCCAGGACGGGAACAACAAACTGGACTTTTCAACATTTTCCCGGAGTGAAAATGAAACGCCGGTAATTGATAATACCATTGTTGAACAGGTATTCAATACTTCCGCCAAAGCAGGCAGGTTTACCGGGTCATTTCAGGAGGCAGCCCTGACTTACTATCCTCTGACAGGCACGCGACTGAACCCGGGTGTTATTGCAGTCAGTATTGAGAGATCAGTCTATGAAAACAGGGATGCATTCTGGGATACCTATTTCACCCAGATATCCAATGCTCTTGAACGCGAATTTCTCGGTGAGCTGGCAATCAAAGCACGAATTCTTGATGAGTCGGATAAATTGTACAATACATTGTTTAACCTGATCTCTCATGAATTCAGGATTCCAATTGCTACAATAATGGGGGCTTCAGATACACTGCTTATCTCGCAGACATCGGAAAAGAACAGGGAGGAACTGTACAATGAAATCTTCAAGGCATCAGCGCGCCTCAACCACCTGATTGAAAATCTCCTTAATATGTCGCGCCTCGAGAGCGGGAAAATTTCTTTGCGTTCCGACTGGTGCGATGTATATGATCTGATTAACAAAGTCTCGAAGAATCTTAAACAGGAGCTTGAAAAATTTCATCTCGTCACGGTAATTCCGGAGGAGATGCCTTTGGTGAAGCTCGATTTTGGGCTGATGGAGCATGTGTTGTACAATCTCCTGCTAAACTCTTGCCAGCATTCTCCTGCTTCAACAACTATCAGGCTGGAAGCCGCTTATGAGAACGGTAATTTTATTCTAAGGGTTTCTGACAGCGGTCCGGGATTTCCTCCGCAGGTATTATCAAGTGTCTTCAACAAGTTTTTCAGGGTAGACGGTTCAAAGGCCGGAGGACTGGGATTGGGATTGTCTATTGTCAAGGGCCTGGTGGAGGCTCATAACGGTACTGTCACGGTTGAAAATGAACCGAATGGCGGAGCCGGGTTCACTGTCACCATACCTTCTGAAATACCTGATATGGAAGAATTAAAACTGGCTGAATGAATGAAAATAAAAATATCCTGATCATTGATGATGAGGTCCAGATACGACGGCTTCTGGAGATATCACTGTCGAACTACGAATTTAATACCTTCTTTGCAGCCAATGGCAGAGACGGGCTGATAGCAGCTGCAACACACAGCCCCTCACTGATTATTCTGGACCTGGGATTGCCTGATATTGACGGTTTGCAGCTATTGCTGAAGTTCAGGGAATGGTTCACCAGGCCTATTATTGTCCTTTCAGTCAGGAACTCCGAGGAGGATATTATAAAAGCTCTGGATAACGGGGCAAACGACTACTTAACCAAGCCTTTCAGAAGCGGCGAGTTGATAGCCAGGATCCGTGCGGCAATAAGAATGAATGAAAAGGGGAAGGATACCCCACTGATGGAATTTGGCTCCATTAATATTGACATGATTAACCATGTTGTCCGTAAAAACGGAGAAATAGTCAAGCTTACCTCTACTGAATTTTCCCTTTTGTCCCTGCTGGCAAAAAACAGCGGTCGTGTATTGACGCATCAGTTCATCCTTAAGGAGATATGGGGTTATGGTTATGTGGAACAAACTCAGTATCTCAGAGTTTTCATAGCTCAACTAAGAAAAAAGATTGAAGACAATCCGGCAAATCCGGTACTTCTGATCACAGAATCAGGTATCGGGTACAGGTTCGGGAGCTAACAGGAATCAATCCTGATTCCAGGATACCGAACCGGCCTAAGTCAACCCCGGGCCCGCGGGCGATCAATACAGCCATCTTAACAAAATCTTTATATGCATCAGGTTAATCTTTACTTTATGCTTATGGATTATGGCTCAATTTTGTGCCGTATTATTCCGATATGCAGCATATACGATTGATCAATCCATTGATTATCCTCAGGATCTTAAGCTCCATTTTGCTTATAGAAGCCATCTCTTTCCTTGCCTGCCTGCCGGTGGCTTTGATCTATAATGAACCTCTGGAGCCATTCCTACTGTCATCAGCCCTAACCGGCATACTCGTTCTTTCGCTCCGCTTCATAACCAGAAATACAGACACAAGGCAGATAAGCAACAGGGACACATTTTTAATTGTAACCATTGCCTGGATAATTTTTTCCGCTGCAGGAATACTTCCGTACATTATAAGTGGAACCATTCCTTCATTTATCGATGCGTTTTTTGAATCTGCTTCCGGATTCTCCACAACAGGTGCCTCAATTCTCAGGGAGGTTGAATCACTGCCCTATTCAATTCTTTTCTGGAGAAGCCTTACCCACTGGATTGGCGGCATAGGAATAATAGTACTGGTGATACTTATACTTCCGTCACTCAAGGTAACAGGCTACCAGCTATTCAGTCTTGAATCCTCAATGAAAGAGCGGATCCACCCCAAAACAAAGGGAATCGTTTTCCGTATTTTATTCATCTATGTCGGCCTCACCATACTGGAGATAATCTTTCTTTCAGTAGGTGAAATGAATCTTTTCGACAGTATTTGTACCTCGTTCGGGACAGTTGCCACAGGGGGATTTTCAACAAAAAACCTTAGCCTCTCAGAATATCCGGCCTACATTCAGTATGTAACTGCCATCTTCATGATTCTGGCGGCAACAAGCTATGTAGTCTATTATTACACCCTGGTGGGGAACTTCAGGAAGGTGATTAAGAATGAGGAATTCTGGTTTTATATTTTCTTCCTTACCGCCAGCGTGGTTATGGTAACACTCATACTTTATTTTAAAACGGACAGGAACTTCGAGTTATCCTTCAGACATGCATTTTTTCAGGTTGCCTCACAAATTTCATGTTCCGGCTTTGCAACAACTGATTATACGGCATTTCCATCGATCGGAGTGTTTATGATGTTCCTTTTGATGTTCTCCGGGGGCTGCACGGGATCAACGACAGGAGGGATCAAGATGGCCAGACATCTCATTATGCTCAAAAACCTGAAGAACACCTTTATAAAAATTCAGCATCCGAACGCAGTCATCCCGGTAAAACTGAACGGCAGAATGGTAATGGATGAAGTTGTAAACCAGGTTACCGTTTTCATTGCACTTTACATCCTTGTATTCATTGCAGGCAGCCTCATCATGCAGTTTACAGGTCTGTCGGTAGCTGAATCCTCCGGAGCCAGTGCAACAAGTCTTGCCGGCATTGGCCCTGGTCTTGGCGCTTCAGGCAATATGGGAAATTTTGCTCATTTCAATGAAACAGCCAAACTTACAATGAGCTTTTTAATGATCCTGGGGCGACTTGAGCTCGTCACGTTTCTTACAATCTTTACCAGGTCATTCAGGAGGAATTAGGAGTATTTCCTGGTATTGATTATTGCCTGCATGTACCTTTTCTCACCATGCGAAGGCTGAAAAACACTAATAAATACTTTCCCTTCTCACCTTCAGATTTTCGTCGGAAATATAGTCATCATACTCCATTTCCCTGTCGATCATTCCTTTCGGACCAATCTCTATAATCCTGTTGCATACAGTCTGTATGAATTCATGGTCATGTGATGACATCAGGATATTTCCCTTAAACTTCATTAAAGTATTGTTGAAAGCCTGGATTGATTCGAGGTCCAGATGATTGGTCGGGCTGTCAAGAATCATCACATTGGCATTGCGGACCATCATTCTGGCAATCATGCAGCGAACCTTTTCCCCTCCTGAAAGTACATTGACCTTCTTGTAAATCTCATCTCCCGAAAACAGCATCTTCCCAAGGAATCCCCGAAGATACAGTTCGCTGGTGTCTTCTGAATACTGAGCCAGCCAGTCAACAAGTGTCATGTCAGTTTCAAAGAATTTGTCATTTTCGATAGGCAGATAAGCCTTTACAATTGTCTGACCCCATTCAAAGGAGCCTTTCGGAGGCTTATCATGGCCTTTCAGGAGCTCAAACAGGAGGGTCATTGCCCTGGTGTCTCTTGAAAGAAATGCGATTTTATCATCTTTATTGACAGTGAAAGAAAGATCCTTGAAAAGGGTCTTTCCCTCATAGATACCTGTAAGCTCCTTGACCGAGAGTACTTTATTCCCGGGTTCGCGGCCGGGAGTGAAAATAATGGCGGGATATCTTCTTGTTGAGGGCCTGATCTCCTCAATATTCAGTTTCTCTATCATTTTCTTCCGGCTGGTAGTCTGCCTTGATTTCTTGACATTAGCCCTGAAGCGTGCAATGAACTCCTGCAATTCCTTCTTCTTCTCCTCTGCCTTTTTATTCTGCGCCATCTGCTGCCTTAAAGCCAGCTGACTCGATTCATACCAGAAGGTGTAATTGCCTGAAAACAGTTGTACCCTGCTGAAATCAATATCGATGATGTGGGTGCAGATTGAATCAAGAAAATGCCTGTCATGGGACACAACGAGCACCGTATTTTCAAATTCTGAAAGATAGTTTTCGAGCCAGTTTACAGTTTCAAGATCAAGGTCATTGGTTGGCTCATCAAGCAGCAGATTATCAGGTTTCCCGAATAAAGCCTGTGCAAGAAGCACCTTTACTTTTTCCTTTCCTGTCAGCTCTTTCAGGAGCTTGTAATGGTTCTCTTCCTTTATTCCCAGTCCGCTCAGAAGGCTTGCCGCGTTACTCTCCGCATTCCATCCGTCCAGCTCATTGAATTTTTCTTCAAGCTCTGATACCCGCATTCCATCCTTCTCGGAAAAGTCAGTTTTAGTATAGAGTTTTTCTTTCTCCTTCGTTATATTCCACAGGAGCGAATGGCCCATCATCACGGTGTCGAGAACTGTGAAGTCATCGAATTCAAAATGATCCTGCTTTAATACGGAGACTCTCTCTCCGGGGCCATAGGTTACCGAACCCGAACGTGATTCGACATCTCTCACCAGCATCTTCAGAAACGTTGATTTTCCGGCGCCGTTTGCTCCTATCACCCCGTAGCAGTTGCCGGCAGTAAAGATTTGATTGACATCCTGAAATAGGATGCGTTTGCCAAACTGTATACTAAGATTTGATACTGTTATCATTGATATAAATAATTGCTAATGTAAAGTTTACCTGCAAAAGGCTCGCAAAACTAAGCAATAATATGGCAATAACAGTCTTCCGGTTAACAATAAGAATTAATTGAAGCTTGTCAAATAACCTGCGCAACCATTCTCCCATACCAATTGTTGTTATTTTTGTTTTCACGATAAATCACGAGCTTAGAAATCAGGCAATGAAGAAAAACTACATGAATCCCTACCTGGCGGGAACGCTGCTGGGCCTGGTATTGCTGCTGGCGATGGTTGTTTCGGGGCGGGGCCTCGGCGCCAGCGGTGGTGTCAAATACTGTGTCGTTTCAATAGTAGGAGCCGTCAGTCCTCAGCATGTCGAGAGCTCGGAATATTACTCGAAATACTTTGAAAACAGTAAAAAGCCCCTCACCAACTGGCTTGTGCTTGAGATTTTCGGGGTGGTAGCCGGCGGGTTTATTTCGGGTGCAGTCTCCGGCCGGCTTAAGCTCAAGGTAGAAAAATCGCCGAAGATTACTGTAAGCCGGAGGCTGATCTTTGCATTCCTGGGAGGAGTATTTTTTGTCTACGGAGGGCAGCTGGCAAGGGGGTGCACCAGCGGGGCGGCTTTATCCGGCATGGCTGTTCTTTCGGTTGCCGGGTTTGTGACCATGATTACGATCTTCGGTTCGGCCTACATGTTTGCGTGGGTGTTCAGGAAGAACTGGATATGAAGTTCTGAAGGATTTGCGATTTGCGATTTGCGATTTTGCGAATTAAGCATGTCAATAATCGACAATCGAAAATCGGCAATCGAAAATAAAAGACGAGGGTTTGAAAGGATAAAATTAACAAGCAACTTGAAATATATGGCACCACTTTCATCACTATATGTTTTCCCCGAATGGCTCAATATGCTGATGGCATTCCTGATCGGGACAGGATTCGGATTTGCCCTTGAGCAGGCAGGTTTTTCATCAAGCCGCAAGCTGGCAGGTATGTTTTACGGCTATGACGCCACCGTGCTGAAGGTGTTTTTTACTGCCGCTATTGTTGCCCTGATCGGTTCCCAGTTTCTGGGTTTCTTCGGTGTACTCAACCTGAACCAGGTATATGTGAACGAGTTTTACGTCACAGCCTCCGTAGTGGGAGGTTTCATCATGGGAGCAGGGTTCATAATGGGCGGGTTCTGTCCCGGGACGGGCATTTGTGCCATGTCAATCGGCAAGATTGATGCAATGGTATTTGTTGCAGGCGGATTCGTGGGGGCCTTCCTTTTTACAGAGACCTATTCCCTGATTGAAGGCCTGGCAACCGCTCAGTACAGGGGTCCGGTAAAGATCAATGAAGTATTGGGCCTCTCCCCGGGTGTTTTCACAATGATCCTTGTGGTGGCGGCAGTTGGCATGTTCTGGCTGGCAGAACTTGCAGAAAAGAGATTTGCCCGCCCGGATATTACAAACGACTTATAATCAAAAGAAATGAATATCAGGCAAAAAGTATCACTGCTACTCATTCTGCTCAGCATAATGTTGGCGCTGCTTCCTCTTACGGCAAACCGGTCATTCAGTGAGAAACCCTCAAAATTGCTTGCAGAGGTGCTGGGAGCGGATGTCTCAGTCACGGTAGATGAGGTTGCAGAATTCATTGTCAGGGAGGACCCGGACGTCAGGTTGATTGATCTGAGACCGGCAGATGTCTTTATAAAAGAGGCTATTCCCGGTGCTGTTAATGTCCCTTACTCTGAGTTCATAAGATCTGATCCGGATACCTGGATCAGCAACAGGGAGGTCAGAACCATCTTCTATTCAACCGGGAATTCAGAGGCGGATTATGCTCTTGTATATGCCCGGGGCATGGGATATAATAACTGCTACATCATGGCTGGCGGTATCACGGAATGGGTCAGGACGGTACTTGACACGAAATTCTCCGGTGGAAGGATTACTGCCAGGGAAAATGCCCTGTTCGAGACAAGAAGGCGTGCCGGGGAGATGTACACGGAGTATAGTAGCCTTCCAGACAGTCTTAAGGCTAAGTTCCTGGAGTCGAAGAAGTTTTCGGCAAAAAAGCTTGACGGCGGTTGCGAATAAAAATACATAAACAGAGAATCCGATGAAATTTCTGAGACAATACCCGTTCGTTCTTATAGTCTTCTTATTGATGGTGGTGCTTGTGCTCTTCCGGTCTTTCGGCGGAAATAATTTCAGGTATGATGCGGCAAGATGGGCAGAGTCATCTGTTAAGGGTTCTAACCTGCTTACAGTGGATCAGTTGTCAGCTATGACCGGTGCAGTTCTTGTTCTGAACCTGGGAGATGAGGCTGACCTGCCGGGTCAGCTTAGGCCTAAGACAGTGATAATGCGGCCCGAATCAATCACCGGGAAAGAGAACCTGAGGCTAATCCGGAAGCACAGGGGGCCGGTCATATTATTTTCTGATGACGCTTCCACCTCTGCCAGAGTTTGGATGATTCTTAGTGAGATGGGGATGAGGGATGTCTACATCCTACGGGATCCCGGAGCAGTTGCAGAATGAAACAAAAATTCCGGCCTGACACTGTCAGACCGGAATTCCTAATATGGTGAATGCCCTGATTATTTTACAACCGGGAAATCGTTTGATTCAGTAAGGGTGAAGGGCAGCCATGAGAGAGTACTCTTTTCCCTTTCCATCTTGTCATACATGAAACTGTTGTTACCGTACCTGAGTGTCCTGGCATCATAGCCAAGCAGCCTCAGGAACGCGGATGCAAATGCCGAATTGTGCCCGGTGCCGCAATAGATAGCCACAGTCTTGTCATGCGGGATTGTAGACATCATATCTGTAAATCCGAGGGTTGATTCAGGCTTGTACCTGATTGCACCAGGGATATGCCCGTTATCATATTTGTCCTTGCGCTCAAAATTTATCACGAAATACTTACCGGGGTCAGAGAAGATCTCATCTGCTGTGATCATGATATTTCCGGTGCCATCCTCAAAGAGTTTTTTAAATCTTGCCTCTCCAATCTCCTTCCCGTAAGCCAATCCCGTACCGAGCTCCGGCATCCCAACCGGGGCAGGGGTCTCATTAGCGGCGATTTCCAGGCGGTCTTCGTATCTTCCTGATGAACCCTTCAGCCATCCTTCCTGAGCATAGGTCTTGTTCCATCCGCCCATCCCCCATCGCATTGCGTAAACATTACCGTATCCCATCATCCTGAGCAGGGCGGTGGTATAGCTTGATACCTGGCCGTCTTCGCAGACGATTATAATTTTGTCATATTCAAATGGCTTGATACCTGTTTCGAAATACTCCGGCAGCTCGCTGAAATTCTTATTTACGGCACCTTTGACATGTCCCCGGGAGAATAAGTCCGGAGACCGCAGGTCGATAACCAGGTTATTCATGCCCAGTTCCTCGAATACTATTGATGCTTTGATGAGGCTCGGAAAGTACTGGCTGTTGATATAGTCGCCGTTCTCTTCAAGGTCCTTGAGTAAAAGGAGGGTCTCCTGGCCTATGACAGGCGCCACTGCAGTCTCCCTGACAGCCTCAGGCTTCTTTTCGGGTTTCTTCCCTGTGCAACCTGCGGCAAAAACCGCAACCAACAGCAGGATAACAGTTTGAAAATATACTCTGTTTATCATATCCCGTTTCGATGTCAAGGTTACTGGGTGACAGTCACCCTCGCCTTGTCGTATCTGAGAGTCTCGGTTCGATTACCCTTATCGTCATATTTGTATTCGGTGATGGCCACACCGTTATCCGGGTTATTGATGATATTCCTCTCCTTGTCCATATTCTTTACTTCAATCACTGCGCCATACCTGTCATAGGTATACTGTGTGACAGGAACACTTTTACCTCCCAGGTATTCATTATCCTGGTCGAAGAGAGCTGTCTCAAGTACATACCCGTTCTCATCATACTTACTGACCCTGCGTGACCAGCCCCAGTATAGATTAGACATCTGACCCGTCACGTTGTAGACCGAAAAGCTCAGCAGGTCACCCTGTTCATTAGGTTCGAACTCGAAGTATGACACACCTATGTCGCCGCAGTTCTCAGCAGTGCAGTTATAGAGGGTATCATTTTCGTAATTTGCCATATCCATGACGTAACCCTTTTCGTTATAGGTGAATCTGAGTTCGTAGAAGGGGCAGAAGGGGTTCATGACAGTCTCCTCGTCAGCGAGGTTATATCTCTTTTCCTGCAGTTTTCCATCGGGCAATATTTTCCAGACATAGTAGTTGATCTTGTTACGGTTTTCAACCGGTTGCCCGTCTTTGCCGAAAAATTTCAGTCCTGTGCGGGTGCCTTTTTCGTCAAGTGTATATTCCGCGGTAAAGACTCCGCCGGATTCTATTTGCTCGTTATTCTCGTTAAAAAACCGTTTGATCTGTTTGTTGTCAGCATATTCATAAGTGATTTTTGCTGCGCCTCCCATTGAACCGTAGGATAATAGTTCCTCTCCTCTCACAAATTCTACTGACTGGAGTCTGCTGCTCTCGTCATAAGTGAACTTATAGCTGTTGACATCTTTTGCCTCTTCAGCAGTAAGCTGATGCGTACCTCTTTCGGTATCCCATGGGGTCTCGCTGAAGAGGAGGTTCCTGTAATAGGCCGGTCCGGTGTCAGCGGTTTTCTTTGCCGGGGTCTGGTTGCAGGCTGTCATGCCGGCAATTATCAGGGCTGCAAAGCCGAGTAGCATTGTCGATTGTTTCATTTTCATAAAATTGTTTGTTTATTGTTTTTCAGTTATTGCGTGGTGATGGTTTTCATGTCAAACCCATTTTAACATGATTTGTTCATTTAAACATCCCAGGTTCAGGCTTTCCTGACCCAGACTTTCAATATTTCTGCGATATACATCTTGTGCAGGCCGCCTTTAGTGTTGTAATGACTTTTCAACGGCTCGAGGTCAAGAAAATGGTCCCGTTCAAGCTGCGCTGCATAAAGCTTCTTACACTCCAGCACAAGCCTTGCCTCGGTGAAAGCCGGATAGCCCAGTTCAGTGAAGTGAGGGGTAAGACCTGTCTCCGCAACCTTGTCACAGTCGCGACCGCTCTTTGCTCCGCACAGGTTTAGCGCAGTACGGTATTTTTCATCAAAGAAGGTCAGGGTAAACCCTTCAGTGCTTTCGATGAACCCATAGGTGTAACGTTCCGGCCTCACAAACACAAACACCACGTTTTTGTTCCATAGGTAGCCCGTTCCGCCCCAGTTGGCGGTCATGGTGTTGAATTTCTCCCTGGTGCCGGCAGTCACAAGCATCCAATCGGATGCGATCAGCCTGATGAGGTTGTCTTTTATTTCTGCAGGTTCAATCTGCGTGTAATTCAAATTCTTCATACTACTACAATCATGTCCCTAAAGATACAACTTAACGCGGTGAAGGAAGTCCGGCGCCGATCGTTTGTACTGTCGGCTTCTGACGGCTCCAGTCAGTCTCATTAATCCCAGGCTAGTCCCTGTGCCTCAGACATCCCAGGTCAGTCCCTTTCAATCTCTGTCAGTCTCTGTCAGTCTCTGTCGGCCTGGACAAGTCCTTGTCAGTCCTTGTCAATCTCGGTCAGCCCAGGTCAGTCTCTGGTCAGTCTCGGTCAGTCCTGGATCACTGAGGTCAATACCTCAAAGGCCGGCGAACTGTTTATGGTTTTCTTCACCAGGCATAGCTCCGCGGAATTGATCACCGCTGCTCTGTATTTTTCGGGGAAATCGGCCGGAAGCTGAATCTCCAGTTTAATCGTGGAGGGAACCCTCTTTACGGGGTCAAAGACAACAGACTGGATGATTTTGATACCTTCCGCCGGTATCCCGCGCTGATCACAGAATGACTTGACATAGATGCCTGCACAGGTTCCTATTGATGCAAGAAAAAGCTCGAATGGCTCAGGCGCGGTACCTTCGCCGCCATTTTTTACGGACTGGTCCGTTTTGATTGCCTTGCCGTTAATATGAGCGGTGATCACTTTTCCACCGTCAAATGTTACTTCCATGTTAGCCATTTATACTGTTCTTATTTTATTGCTTATCGTTTAATTTACTGTGTTTTATGTGTCAGCGGCCGCAATCCGGAGACCGTGCAGTTTCTTTTGCAGATCATGGTTAATGCCGCGAAGCAGTCATCAGGAACACGTCGAACGTTTTCCTATTATCCTCTGATATAAGCTTGTCAATAACATAGGCCTTCCTATGGTTTATGCCTGAAAAACCGTTTTTCTCCAGCAAGGCTGCCAGTGATACCGGATCAAAGCCCAGGTGACCGTGAAAACCATCCCCGTGAAATGACCCGTCTTCACTGTAGAGGTCGGCAATAGCCAGGTGACCACCCGGGTTGAGGAGGCCATGGAACTTATTGATAATGGTTTCCACATCGCCTACATGATGAAGCACCATCAGGGTATAGATGAGATCAAAACTGCCCGGCGAAAGGTCTTCATGTTCAAGGTCAGCCTTAACCACTTTGAGTGTATCTGCCTTTTCCCCCCTCACCTTTTCATTCAGCACCTTCACCATTCCTTCCGAGTTGTCGATAAGGGTGATCTCCTTAAGATGCTCTTTCAGCATGAAGCTTAGGAGCCCGGTGCCTGCGCCGAACTCAAGAGCCGTCATCTCCCTGTTCAGGGGTATCTCCTCAAAAATCTCTCTCGCAATAGCCCTGGCACGCTCGCGGTGCATATCGCTTTTGTCCCACTCAGATGCCTTAATGTCAAATTCGTTCATTGCTAAAATTATTTAAATGTTCACACATTACTCCCTGCTCAGATTTCATTCATTGTACCAATATTTTTACACAACGAAAATCACCCGTACAATGTTTAGAAAATCCGGAACAAATGTAGTAATCCGGGCAGATTGGCAACACAATTATAATACAATGGTCAGAAAGACGGCACGTTAATTGGAGGCGGTAATAAATAATAGCTGCTCATCACAATGAGCACCCCTGTCAAATAATTCAAAGCATTTATTTTAAAAAAAAGTATCTTTACCTTTTACTAACCTATGCAAATTAAACAAATAGCGGATTGAAACTGTATATCCAGAATATGGTCTGTGTCCGTTGTAAAATGGTTGTGAAATCCGAGCTTGAAAATCTCGGACTGCCCTACACTACAATTGAGCTTGGTGAAGCAGAAATTGCAGGGGATATTACACCCGACCAGCGTCAGCAACTTGCGGACGCCTTGAAGGAGACAGGGCTTGAGCTCATGGAAGACAAAAAGAGCATCCTGGTTGAAAGAATAAAGACATCTATAATAGAACTGGTTCACTTCACCGACGATCAGATAAAAGTTAACCTCTCCGACCACCTGAGCCAGAAACTCAACCACAACTACACTTACCTCGCCAATCTTTTCTCCGAAGTAAAGGGTACTACCATAGAAAAGTATTACCTGACTCACAAAATTGAGAGAGTCAAGGAGCTGCTTGCCTATGATGAGCTTAATCTCACCGAGATAGCCTGGAAGCTTCA
>DCSU01000114.1:0-712 GCA_002325785.1 Bacteroidales bacterium UBA1458
CTCGAACTGTCCGCGGTACTTGGTACCGGCGACGATGGAGGCCAGATCGAGGGCAACGACCCTTTTGTTGAAGAGCACCCTCGAGACATTCCTCTTGGTGATCCTCAGAGCCAGTCCTTCAGCAATGGCGGATTTCCCCACTCCGGGCTCGCCGATGAGGACAGGGTTGTTCTTTTTGCGTCTGGAGAGAATCTGGGCCAGACGTTCTATCTCGCGTTCGCGGCCTACCACAGGGTCAAGGCGGCCCTCTTCGGCAGCCTTGGTCAGATCGATGCCGAAGTTGTCAAGCACTGGTGTCTCCGATGAGCTTCGCTGTGCCTGTTGTCCTCCCTGCGGCTGTTTGCCCTGTCCCGGACCGGAGAACATGCCCTCGTCATCCTCATCGCGGGGATAGTCTGCCTGGGCGGCAGGATTGCCAGCCTCGACTGCCTTTTTGACAAGCGAGTAGTCTATGTCGAGTTCTGTCAGGAACCTGGTCACCAGGTTGCTCTCATCACGCAATATGGCCATGAGCAGATGCTCTGTATCTATCACCTTCGTTTTCATGGCCTTGGCTTCGATATGAACAAGCCTCAGAACACGCTCAGTGCTCTTAAGGAGGGGGAGTATATCATTGTCAGCCATAGCGATAGGCTTTTCGGCCTTGATGCTTTTTTCTATTGATCCCTTAAGCATAAGCAGGTCGACACCGTTATTTAAAAGAATATCCACT
>DCSU01000114.1:778-933 GCA_002325785.1 Bacteroidales bacterium UBA1458
ACTCTCTGTGAGAAATGTGCGTCCATCATATTTTATTTGTGGGCTTCATGAAAATGTGTCAGAAAGCCTGACAGAAATACATAAAGTGCCCGTTTTCAAAGTTAATTCTTATGTAATTATAACTAGGCAATAATTGTGCCCAATTTTTAACACCC
>DCSU01000114.1:1038-8376 GCA_002325785.1 Bacteroidales bacterium UBA1458
GAGGAGATGAAGTCGGCTTACATCGATTATTCGATGTCAGTCATCGTGTCAAGGGCATTACCCGACGTCAGGGATGGGCTGAAGCCTGTTCACAGGAGGGTTCTCTTCGGTATGTCGGAGCTTGGAGTGCTCTCGAACAGATCATACAAGAAATCTGCAAGAATAGTAGGGGAGGTGCTTGGTAAATATCATCCTCACGGTGATTCATCAGTCTATGACGCCATGGTGCGCATGGCCCAGGAATGGTCATTGCGATATCCGCTGGTTGACGGTCAGGGTAACTTCGGATCAATCGACGGCGACAGTCCCGCTGCTATGCGATACACAGAGGCAAAGCTGAAAAGAATTGCGGAAGAGACGCTTTCGGATATTGAGAAGGGAACGGTTGATTTTCAGCCAAATTTTGACGACACATTACAGGAGCCGACGGTGCTTCCCACGCGGATACCGAACCTCCTTGTTAACGGAGCCTCTGGCATAGCCGTGGGGATGGCCACAAACATGCCTCCTCATAACCTGACGGAGTCGGTCAATGCAATCATCGCCTATATTGACAACCCCGAGATTACCGTTGATGAGCTGATGCAACATATCAAGGGTCCCGACTTCCCCACCGGAGGTATCATCTACGGTGAACAGGGTATCAGGGAAGCATTTGAGACAGGCAGGGGAAGAATTGTTGTAAGAGCCAGGACGGAGGTGGAGATCACCCACTCCGGAAGGGAATGCATAGTTGTTTCCGAGATACCTTACATGGTAAACAAGGCGGAGATGATCAAAAAGATTGCCGACCTGATCAATGAGAAGAAACTTGAAGGGATCTCCTATATAAATGACGAGTCTGACAGGAACGGCATGAGGGTGGTCATTATCCTGAAGAAAGAGATGCCTGCCAATATCATTCTGAACCATCTTTATAAACACTCCCAGCTCCAGACTGCATTCAATGTCAATAACATAGCGCTTGTCAAGGGACGCCCCAGGACTCTCGCGCTGAAGGATATCATTGACAACTTCGTTAAGCACAGGCATGATATAATCATCCGCAGGGCGAAGTTCGATCTTGACCAGGCCGAGAAAAGGGCTCATATCCTTGAGGGTCTGATTATTGCAAGTGATAATATCGATGAGGTGATAGCCATCATCAGATCTTCACCCAATGCCGATGTGGCCAGGGAGCGCCTCATGGAGCGTTTCAGCCTGTCCGACCTGCAATCGCGTGCCATCGTCGAGATGCGCCTGAGGCAACTGACAGGTCTTGAGCAGGATAAGCTGAGGGCTGAATACGAGGAGATACTGAAACTTATAGAGTACCTGAACAAGGTCCTTTCCGATGAGGCTCTGCAGATGCAGATAATCAAGGATGAGCTTCTTGAGGTGAGGGAAAAGTTTGGCGACAAGCGCCGGACTGAGATAATACCCGCAGCAGGGGAGTTTAATCCTGAAGATTTCTACGCCGACGATGAGATGGTGATTACCATATCTCACATGGGCTACATCAAGCGTACGCCGCTGACTGAATTCCGCCGCCAGAACAGGGGAGGGACAGGATTTAAGGGGAGCAACACCCGCGAGGAGGATTTCATTGAGCATCTTTATGTTGCCACCATGCATAACAACATGCTCTTCTTCACCCGTAACGGCAAGTGCTACTGGCAGAAGGTCTACGACCTGCCGGAGGGAACCAGGACAAGCAAGGGAAGGGCAATCCAGAACCTTATTAACATAGAATCAAATGACAGCGTCATGGCCTTCATTAACGTCAAGAGCCTTGACGATGAGGAATATATAAATAATAACTTCATAGTACTATGTACCCGTAAGGGGATCATCAAGAAGACCTCCCTCGAAGCTTATTCACGGCCCAGGGCCAATGGCGTCAATGCCATCACGGTCAGGGATGGCGATGAGCTGCTTGAGGCCAGGATGACCAACGGTCAGCATGAGATTATGCTGGCAGTGAGATCAGGACGCGCAGTAAGGTTCAAGGAGTCAACCGTCAGGCCAATGGGCCGCACCGCTTCCGGCGTAAGGGGAATAACCCTGGGCGGCAGTGATGACATGGTGATCGGCATGATAACCGTTCTCCATGAGTCGGAGGATGTCCTGGTAGTTTCCGAAAACGGTTACGGGAAGAGATCAGCCATCGCCGATTACCGGATTACAAACAGGGGTGGAAAAGGAGTGAAGACCATCAATGTGACCGATAAGACCGGAAAACTCATAGCACTGAAAGACGTCACTGACCAGAATGATCTCATGATAATTACCCAGGCAGGTAATATCCTGAGGATACCGGTAAGCAGCCTCAGGGTTATGGGAAGAGCCACACAAGGTGTCAGACTGATAAATATCAAAGAAAATGACTCCATTGCATCAGTGGCCTATGTAGATGTCAGTGAGGAAGATACCGTAGGTGATGCAGAAAATGCGGAGCCAACGGAGGAAGCTGCTGAGTAATTTGGCAAATTATTTGAAGAATAGATACTAAAGTTTTATTTTTGAAAAAAGTTTAAAAGCAAATTATCTAGACATGAAGAAGATCACACTCTTACTTATGGCAGTAATAATCTCGGTAGCTGCTACGGCGCAGAAGGGAAAAATTACCGCTGCAGAAACATTCATCAGGGAAGGTGCCTTTGATAAAGCCAAGGAAGCCATCGAAGAAGCCATCGCAAACCCGAAATCGATGGGACTGGCAAAGACCTACTATGTAAAGGGTAGATTATGCCAGGCTGCGTATGATTCGGGCGACCAGAAATTCATGGAGCTTTACCCTGATATTCTGATGGAAGCGTTTAATAATTTTGAGAAAGCCATTCAGATTGATCCAAAGTTAAAGAACACCATCATCAGGGATAATGCTTATGCACTGCTTGGTAACTCATTGCTGAATGATGCCATTTCCAAATTCAACGAAAAGGATTATAAGGGAGCTATGAAGTCGTTCGAAAGGAACGTAATGGTTTCTGCAAGTGATATGTATGTCGGGATGCCTGACACGCTTGTGATCTTCAACGCAGGCCTTGCAGCCTATAATGCAGAGCTGTATGATGAAGCAATTGCTCATTTCCGCACCTGCACACTGTCAGGCACCGAGGATACCAAACCCTATATCTTCATCAGCGACAGCTATCTGAAGATGAAGGACACCGTTAACGCCGAGGCAGCCCTTCTGGAAGGCTACAAAGCTTATCCTGACACGCTTGACATCATCCTCCAGGCAACACAGTTCTATCTTGATGCCAATAACTCCACCAGGGCTTTCGAATTTGTTCACAAGGCCATGGAGATGGATCCGCAGAACCACATCCTGTACCTGGTCGAGGGCAGCCTCTACATGAAGCTTGAAGATTACGAAAAGGCCATTGAGAGCCTTAAAGGATCACTCAGCAAGAAATCGGATCAGTTCGAGAGCAACTATAACATTGGTCTCTGCTACGTTTCAATAGCCAACAACATGCTAAACGAAGCCAACCTGATAGCCGATAACAAAGAGTATGAGCTGGCCAAGAACAAAGCCTTTGAGGAAATGAAGAAGGCTGTTCCGTTCTTCCTTGAAGCCGAGAAGGTAAATCCGACCTCGGTTGCAACACTGGAATTCCTGCGTGAGATTTATCTCAAGCTGAAAATGATGCCCGAGTTCGAGGCATATAAAGCAAAAGTTGAAAATCTTTAACAGTTTTCTGAACTGACATGGAGGGCACCTGAAAAGGTGCCTTCTTTTTTTGTCAGCTGCCGTGGCCCGGGAGGGGATAATTGCTATCAGAGTCTCCACAGGAGAAAGATGCAAACATATGATATCTTTTCTGCTTCTATTTAACATAATATTAATTATAGGCAATTGGTGCCGTATTTATATAATAGTCTCTCTGGTAGTTACCATTTTCGTACTTAGTGTACTACTATGCCCCCAATTTTCGTATTTGGTGTACTACTATTCCCCCAGTATATAGGAAATATTAATAGGATGTTCTATCTGTATTCCCACGACTTGTCACTTCGTCAGAATACTTTTATCTTTGGACTGATTGGCAAGTAACTTTCGGCCGTCGGACTTTTCGACTTTTAACTTGATCAAGCTTTGACTTTACAGACTTTCGACTTTTAAACTCTTGTCTATGCCTTCTATAAACCACTCCACAATTCAGTTCCTCAGTGACCTGAGTCTCAACAACGACAGGCTCTGGTTTGCCGGCAACCGCAGCTGTTATCTGGAAGCCCGGGGCAACTATGAGACATTTGTGCAGGCTCTCCTTGATGAGATCGTGAAGTTCGAGCCTATTTACAAAGGACTGGAAGCCAAAAGCTGCATGTTCAGAATTAACCGTGACACCAGGTTCTCGCACGACAAATCAGTCTACAAGACCAACTTCGGGGCCTTTATGGTCCGTGGCGGCAAGAAGAACGGCGACAAGTTTCCGGGCTATTACCTTCATATAGAGCCGGGTGCATCATTTGTTGCCGGAGGAGCCTACATTCCGCCCTCTCCCTGGCTGAGTGCCATCAGGGAGAAGATTACCGAAGATGGGGAAAAGTTGGAGGGAATTGTCAATAGCAGTGAATACCGGAAGTACTTTAGCGGTCTTGAGGGCGATAAGCTGAAGGTTCCGCCCAGGGGTTATTCAAAGGATCATACTCATATAGAACTAATTAAGATGAAGAGTTTCCTTGCCGAAAGGAAATATTCCGATAAAGAAGTTATAGGTGCGGACTTTTTTGATACTGTTACCGGGGCATTCCGCGCCATGAAGCCACTGAATGATTTCCTAACCGTGCATACCATCTGATTCCGTGAACTTCACACCATGAAGCCACTGATGGATGCAACCTGTCGCGATATCATCCGGCGCTTTGATCATCACGGATGACCCCTGCCCGGCCTTTCCTGGTATATTTCTTCCTGTTCCGATAGACTAAAGTCCTGGTCTGTCTGTCGATACCGGATTCCTTTAAGGCATTCCTGACGGCAGTCCTGTAGGCCTTTCGCTTATCTTTTTCACTTAGCCGGACCTTCTTGATCTTCATAACAGGTGAATTTACATTCGCAAAGTTAGCGCAATTTACGAAAATCGGTCGGAGCGTCTGAAGTCTGAAGGCCGGCTGGTTTACACATTTATTGTGATAATGTGCATGAATAGTAAAAAATAGTATCTTTCGGTATAATTAAAGAACATCTGAAATGAAAAAACTGTTATTTACACTTCTCCTGGCAGCATTCATACTGCCATACGCCGTCGCCCAGGGCACGCTCGAAATAGGCCAGAAAGCTCCTGAATGGGTGTTTACCGACTCTGACAAGAAGGATTTCACCATGAACTCCTGGCCAGGCAAAGTCCTTCAGATCAACTATGTCGATCCCGACGAATCTGATCTCAACGATGCCTTCAATGATGCCGTCAACAAGGCAACTGATGTCGACAAGATCATTGATCAGGAATACTTTAAGGGTTTTGGCATTGTAGATTGCAAATCGACCTGGAAGCCTGATGGTCTTGTACGCGCCATTGCAGGCAAGAAGGCAAAGAAATATGACACCACCATCCTGTTCGACTACGTGGGGACGCTGCAGAAGGAATGGGGCATGCCGAAAGACAGTTACACAGTGGTCATCGTAGACAAGAACCGGATTGTCAGGGGTGTATATAAAGGCAAGATTGCTGATGCCGACATACCGCCCATCATCGATCTGATTGTCGCACTGACGAAGGAATAAGAAAAAAAAGACCGGCGAAAGCCGGTTTTTTTTGATAATGCACATTCTCCTTTAACCGTTATCCGGTTAATCGAGCTTGAATCTGATCCGCAGGATCCCTTCATTGAAGTCGGCAGCAGTTATTGAGAAGATGCCGATCTCCGAAGTATTTGAGACATGCTGTCCGATACACGGGCAGGCATCGAAATTACCGATGGTGATGATGCGTATGTTCTCGCCGGCGTTTTCCGGCAACTTGCCTGTAAAGTATCTGATATCGGCCTCCCTCCTGCTGACAAGCTCCTCTCCCACCGGTATATTCAGCTTAATTATCTCATTAACTGTTCTTTCCACTGCAGAGACCTCCTTATCCGACAATCCTTTCTTGATACGGTAGTCGCATTTGCTCTTCCTGCTTTCGATGTGGCTGTTGAATGATCTGCCGCAATGATACATCTTGTCCATCACCGAGTTGAGGAGGTGTTCTGCGGTGTGCATTGCGGGATTGTACTCTTTTCCAGGCATAATTACAGTTGATCTTCAGAATTAAGAAACGGTTGTCCGGCGCTAATATTTTGCTATGCCCTGCACTAAATCCTGCCATGCTTGTAAATATCATCCTGGCGCCTGTAACCATGGCGAACATGTCAGACCATTCTCAAGGATAAGGCATCCCCCTGTCAGGGTTACAGTTCAGTTGCATCTTCAATGTCGCGGCCCATGCTCTTTTTTATCTGGTAGAGGTCCTGCTTCATCGAGGCTACGGTGCGGAGGAGCTGTTTCTCAGGCAGAACAGGATCCGGAAGCTCATCGCTTATATAATGTACGAATTTCCATATCTCCCTGACGTCATTGATGTGTACCTCATAGGGTTCATACAGCGGGTTGAGGGAGTAGAGGATCAGCTTACCGTTTTGCCCGACGGTGTTTTCCACAACCTTGAAGACGATGCCATCATTTGACGTAAGTATGATATACGCCTTCCCGCTCTTTATCTCCTGCCAGTCCTGCATGTACTCACCGGTCACCCACGACCGGTCGGGTATGGGCAGCATGGAGTCGCCCTTGAGCTGGAAGGTGCGGTACTTGCGGTTGCGTGAGAGGAACGGCAGGTTGAACAGCGGCAGGTCGCCTATGAACTCGGGATCGGCATAGCCGGTTGTATAGCCGGCCTTGGCCTTCTCGCTGACTAGCTCGATGTTCTCGCGGTTGTCGGGAGAGACGGTGGTTGCCAGCACCCTGAGGTTACTGCCTTTGATGTAGGCGTCATAACCCCTCTCGAGCTCACCCAGCTGACTTTCGGAGAGGTGTGTGAGGTTGATCTTGAGCATGGTGTCAAGAGAGATGTTGAAGTAGCCGGAGAAGGCTACCAGGGCTTCGATGCCGGGCTGTGCCACGCCATTCTCATAGCCGCTGAGGGTTGATCTCTTCATCTGCAGTGCTGCTGCCACGTCGTCCTGAGTGCGTCCGCGACGCCTTCTCAGAAATTTTATGTTCGATGCGAAGTACATATTACAAAAATTGATTATATTGTAATCATAAATTTGATTAATTTCTAATCAAAGATAAGTGATGATTTTGAAATAGCAAAGAAAAAATGAAAAAAAATGCAGGCAGTAGGCAGTAGGCAGCAGGCAATAGTG
>DCSU01000029.1 GCA_002325785.1 Bacteroidales bacterium UBA1458
AGGCAGTAGGCAGTAGGCAGTAGAGGGGCGATCCGCCATCGGACGGTTATCCAGCCAGATGCCTGCATTAATTCTAAGTTCAATATATCCAACCCACTATTGCCTACTGCCTATTGCCTACTGCCTGATTTATTATAGGTGAACTTTTCCCCCGGCATCATGTTATTGATTAGCAAAGAACCAAACCAAACGATGACCGGCACCATAAACAGTATTAACACCCCCGACGAACTTTTGCAGGCATATACCCCTCTGTTTCTCTTCCTCGGGGGATCAGTATCCATGACGCCGGAGGAGAGCGACCTCCCCCACCTCTGCGACGCAGGTTTGTTAAGGAACCTGCCACTGGAGAGCCGGAACAGCAAATTCACGCAGGGAAGCCATTTGCTCAAATCACCCTGCCCCTTCAAAATAGAATGCCATTTAACTGTCGGCAACAATTACGAGGCTCTTCTTTCCGAAAAAGATTCCGCCTCAGCGTACCCTGCCGCATCACACTGGAAAAACAACGGTATTTCAACTGAAGATCATCACAGGTCTCTCTGCCTGATGTACAACCGGTACGGATACAGCAATGACTGCGGTGAAGGTTTTGAACCGGATCATCTCGGGATACAACTCCTGTTCGTAAACCTGCTCATAGAGAAATATCTGACCGAAGATGATAACGAGATGAGGGAGATGATCAGAAAAGACCTGCTTGAATTCATCAATACCGAAATGCTCACCTGGCTGCCGCGATGGGCAGAGAAGGTGACCGGACAATCAGTGACCAAATGCTATACCGGAATATCAGGTCTGATTGTAGGAGGACTTGAAGACGTAAAAGATATTCTTACCCGTCAGAAGTTAGGGTTATAGAAGCGTTTTATCGCTCCCATATAGTATTCATTCCAACCCTCAGCAATATTCTGGTAATCTTCAACAGGTATATTGGTATGCTCTACCGTCACGGCTGAGTTACCTCCGTTGGCTTTAATGGTGATTGTCACCTGTGAATCCAGCTCCCGGTCGCCAAAGTACCATTCCTGCACCACCTTCCGGTCAGGAACCAGGTCGATGATCTTGCCGCAGATGTCCCCGTCCCACATAATAAACTCCTCACCAGCCTTGGCAGGCATGGATGCCGGATAGCCCGACCATAGCTCAATGGTTAACGGATTGGTAAGTGCTGCATAGATATCTGCAGGCTCGGCATTAATATGAAATGTTTTCTTGAAATTCCGCATAGTAAGCGTTAGTTTTTCCCCTTTAATATAGTGTTATCCCTGTTCCGCGAGGTACCTCTCTGCATCAATTGCAGCCTTGCACCCGCTACCGGCAGCTGTAACTGCCTGCCGGTAGACATGATCCATCACATCGCCGCAGGCAAATACTCCCGGCACCTGTGTCCGGGTTGAGTCCGGCTCAGTATTAATATATCCTGTTGCATCAGTCTCTATCCATGGCTTGAATACCTCCGAGTTGGGGGTATGTCCGATAGCCAGGAAAAAGCCGTCTATTTTTATATTGAATTTCTCCTCCTCCGGAGTGTTCATATGTCGTACGACCACGGCTCCCTCGACACCTTGTGTACCAAAAAGGTCTTCCACCTGGCACTGCCACAGTATCTCTATGTTAGGGGTGTGAGTCACCCTGTGCTGCATGGCTTTGCTGGCGCGAAGGACATCACGCCTGACAACCATATAGACCTTCCTGCATAGCCCGGCAAGGTATGTTGCCTCCTCACAGGCAGTATCGCCGCCACCAACAACGGCCACGTCCTTGCCGCGGTAGAAGAAGC
The DNA here is from genome assembly GCA_002325785.1 of Bacteroidales bacterium UBA1458. Taxonomy (GTDB): domain Bacteria; phylum Bacteroidota; class Bacteroidia; order Bacteroidales; family VadinHA17; genus SR-FBR-E99. The sequence continues at coordinate 1,784 of DCSU01000029.1, forward strand.
CGTCACAGGTAGCGCAGGCTGAAACGCCCATCCCTGCATACTTCGTCTCAGCCGGAATACCGAGATACTTCGCTGTGGCACCGGTGGCAATTATGACTGTTTCTGCATGGATCTCAACACTGTTGTCAAAAGTCACCTTCAGGGGTTTGGCTGAGAAGTCAACGGAGGTTGCAATACCAATCCTAACGTCGGTACCAAAACGCTCCGCCTGCTTCCGGAAATCTTCCATCATCTCCGGTCCGGTGACACCGTCAGGGTATCCCGGGTAATTCTCCACCTCAGTTGTTGTGGTAAGCTGCCCTCCCTGCTGGAGTCCGGTATACATTACCGGCTTCAGATTGGCCCTTGCAGCATAGATCGCTGCGGTGTAACCTGCAGGTCCGGAGCCAACTATAAGACATTTTATTTTCTCGGTTGTGACAGGAGTCTTTTTTTCCTCCTCTTTACCTGTCTCCAGGGGCTTGAATAACTGCATTTGGTCTGTGATTTTTTGAGACCATAAAAATAGCAATAATTAAAGCTCTTTTCAAAAAGTTATTATTATGTGATTCGGGGCGATTACGGAAACTGTTGAATCACTGCTCAATGCACTCTCTCCGCCTGTCGGGAAAAGTTTTTTGGTGCGCAAAAAGGCATTGACGGACTTATCGTCATTGAACCTCATGGATGCCAGTGTATCCTGCCCCCTTCTGATCATCAGTGCGCTGTAGTGGCTTGCTTCCCCAAGCTTATCAGTGAGAGTGGGTATCCCGTTATTGATCCCCAGAGGACCCCGTACAAGAACGGCTCCCCTCATCGTCTCCTCATCCACACCGTCAGTATAAAAATAACATGGATCAAACGGCGAGTCAGGTATCTGATCGATAATAAACGCAGCGATCTCTCCTGACTTTCGCTGGTCAGCTTCTGCACCCGTGTCATTAACGATACTGACGTAATAAGGTCCTTTGGCGAATTGCACCTGGTATGCCGACCTGCAAAGGTGTTGCGTAAGCCTTGGCCCTGCGTTGCAACGGAACCTCGATACTGAGAATATCCCAAAGGCAGCCTCCGGATCCTTCATCCGGTAGGCCTCCACCCTGATGTCCCTTCCCTCGCTGACCAGCTCAGTGACAACAAGTGTATCGAATCCGTATTCCAGGTATAATTCAGCGCCACCGTTAATATAACCATAAAGCGAAGTCTCGGTAAATGTCCGGCTCTGGGATAATTCGATACCCTGAACTTCTGACAGGGCACGTGATATAAAAGCACGCTGGCCCAAAGTCGGCACTGTAAACAAAGTAAGTAAAGCTGCTGAAACAATATATCTGTAGTACATCTCCGGTTTTTGTAAATATATTTTATGCCACAACCACTTCCCTGAGGTCGATCCTGGACCTGTCAGCCACTCCCAGTGAGAGGCGCTCTGCCTGGAGCATGAACTCAAGAGCCGTTGGTGAGCCCTCTTTCTGCAGTCCTTCAGCAATCCGTTTTGCCAGGACTATGTCATAGCCGATTCTGTCAACAGCCACCGGGTCGCTTCCGGTGATTATGGCGTTATAGTCGCAGAAAAACTGCGGGTTGGCACCGGGACCGCCGTTAAAGCACCCTTTGATGCCGTCAACAATATTCAGAACCACCTTGTCACGCAGAGGGGCAAAGGCACATACCTGTGCGCATGTCTCACTCCACAGTTTTGCATGAAGCCTGCCTGTGTTGGATACTGACCCGTATGCCAGATTCTTGAGTGCCAGGGTAACGGTGGCTCCTGCGTTCTTGAGAATAGGGATGTTAATGATCTTATCAAGATCCTGTGTTACAATCTTCGTGAAATAGGAATATTTGCCGCCGTTGACCATATAAGGCATTGTATACTCGTCATATTCGCCCTCCACATCAGCCCAGTAATACCAGTCGCGGTCAATCATATGCTCACCGTAAAGCTTGCCATCCTTACCGTAGTAAAGCCCCTCCTTGTCCATCTGCTCTGTGCCCACAACTTTTATTCCGGGATAATTTTCAGCAGTAAAACCGACATCGGTTAGTTCGAACTCCCGGCGGTCCCAGATGGTGATCTGTGAGCGTTCTATCCCGCTGAGTTCCAGCTGTGCGATCACAGATCTGACGACCTCATGGCTTGTGCTCAGGCTTTTACCTGCCACGGGGTTGACCTTTAATCCTATCCGGTCGCCCGGTGAGACGAATCTCAGCCATGCCTTTTTTAGTTTTTTCTCACCGGTCAGTTCGAGCATGGAGCGTGCTATCATGTCATAAACCTCCTGCTCAACTATGGTGTTGTCCTTCACTGCACCGGGGTTTTTAACCAGTGCAACCCTGCCGGGAAAGAGTCCGGGCATTGAATGCTCATTGCGCGGCACCTTCAGCGCATCTGCGATGTTGGTATCCGGCTTGGCCGTTTGTGTTACGGGCATAGTTGTTGCTGCGCTCATTGCCTGTGCCACTGGCACTGTTGCGGCGGCGGCGGCTCCGGCTCCGGCAAGGCGGAGGAAGTTACGACGGTTGACCTGGTTCATGATTCTTAAAAATAAATGAATACTATGTTAACGAACAACAAATATAAAAATTACTGAGTCAACAAATTATAGGAATTGTATGCCGCAGGGCAGCACCGAGCTTTTTTTGGATAATCGGAATAGTTGATTAATTTTGCACCTCTTAAAAGCACGGGATGTAGCTCAGCCCGGTTAGAGTACTTGTCTGGGGGGCAAG
>DCSU01000052.1:0-12155 GCA_002325785.1 Bacteroidales bacterium UBA1458
CACCGAGATAGCCTGGAAGCTTCATTACAGCAGCGTCGCACATCTGTCGAACCAGTTCCGGAAGATGACAGGACTTACCCCTACTCAGTTCAAAAACCTTAAGGGCAGGAAATCCGAGTAACCTTTAAACATGTGAATTATGTAACATTTGCATGGAAATATGTAAATGTTCTTCAATAAAGGGCTCCAACTTTGTAAATTAATTTAAAATCATCTTAGTGCATTATTGCCTGAGGGAGGTTGAAAATTTAGCTATTGATACGGTTTGTCCGGGACTTTAGCCGGGGGCAGCATAAATAATTGACCGGACAAAAGCCTGAAATAAATCTTATCAAAGGTCCATTAAGATTAATAGTACCCTGGCATAAGTATACATCATATAAAATCAATGAAAAGGACAGAACATTCGCTACCCCGGGCAACTCTACTGAAGTCTCCCACCGGAATTCAGGGTTTTGATGAAATAACTGCCGGAGGATTACCTGCCGGCAGACCAACCCTTGTCTGTGGCAGTGCAGGATGCGGAAAGACACTTTTCGGGATGGAGTTCCTTGTACGTGGCGCAACACTGTATAATGAACCTGGTGTGTTCATGTCATTCGAGGAGACCAACGAAGAACTAATAAAGAATGTTGCTTCCCTCGGATTTAACCTTGAGAATCTTATTGAGCAAAAGAAAATTGTACTTGACCACGTACATATCGAGCGCAGTGAAATAGAAGAGACAGGGGAATACGACCTGGAGGGCCTGTTCATCCGGCTTGGTTATGCCATTGACTCCATTGGAGCAAAGCGTGTTGTTCTGGACACAATCGAGTCACTTTTTGCCGGTCTGCCAAATCAACTGATTTTAAGGGCTGAACTGCGGCGTTTGTTCCGCTGGATAAAAGATAAAGGTGTAACTGCAATTATAACGGGTGAGCGCGGAGAAGAGACCCTTACAAGACAGGGCCTGGAAGAATATGTTTCAGACTGTGTCATTATGCTTGACCATCGCGTTACCGAACAGACATCAACGCGCCGTTTAAGAGTAGTAAAATACCGTGGTTCATTGCACGGGACCAATGAGTATCCCTTTCTTATTGATGAAACTGGCTTCTCAGTATTGCCGATAACCTCCCTGGGACTGGAACATATAGTATCAAGCGAAAGAATCTCCAGCGGGATATCTGAACTTGATAAAATGCTCGAAGGAAAGGGATATTACCGCGGAAGCACTGTACTTGTTTCAGGTACTGCAGGAGTGGGAAAGACAAGTCTGGCAGCTCACTTTGCAGAAGCGGCATGCAAACGCGGCGAACGGGTTCTCTATTTCTGTTTCGAGGAGTCACCCAACCAGCTGATGCGCAACATGCGTTCAGTCGGTATAAAACTGGAGCCATGGGTGCAGAAAGGGCTTCTGCAATTCCAGGCTACCAGGCCGACATTTTATGGATTGGAAATGCACCTTGCCGTAACTCACAAGGCAGTAAATACTTTCAAGCCTGATATTGTTATTATGGACCCTATAAATACCTTCATTCTCGGGGATAAGGAGTATGAGGTAAAAACGATGCTTATGCGTATTGTCGATTTCCTCAAGGGAAATCAGATTACCGCATTGTTTACCAGCCTGACTTCAACCGAGAGCGCCCTTGAGAGTTCCGATGTCGGAATATCATCCCTGATAGATACCTGGTTACTGCTTCGTGACATAGAATTAAACGGCGAACGCAACCGGGGAATGTATGTGCTAAAATCAAGGGGAATGGCCAACTCCAACCAGATCCGCGAGTTCATCCTGACTGATAAAGGGGTAAAACTGCGGGAGGTTTATATCGGTTCCAGCGGAGTCCTGACCGGCTCAGCACGTCTTGCACAGGAGGCTCATGAAAGTGCCGGGCTTTTAAAGCGACAGCATGAAATTGAAAGAAAAAAGCGTGAACTTGAACGAAAACGAATAGTAATGGAAGCTCAGGTTGCAGCACTGCATGCCGAGTTTAAGGCGGATGTATCCGAAGCTCTTAAAAACATAGAAACGGAACAAGACACAATCAATCTGCAGAAAAATGATAGAATTAATATGGCGGTAAGCAGAAAGTCCTTCGTTGAAAAGAGTAACAAGAAGAAACACATTAAACTATAGACCCGATGAAGCCAATGAATGAAAAATCCGATGTGAAGACCATAAAAAAAAGAGCTCCTAAAACGGATGATGATAAGTGGGTGCTACGATTATATGTTGCAGGCCATTCGCCCAAGGCTCTTACCGCTTTTGCCAATCTGAAGAAAATATGTGAAGAGCAGCTGGAAGGAAAATATTCCATTGAGGTAATAGATCTTTTATTAAACCCGCAACGGGGCATGGAAGACCAGATACTCGCTCTGCCTACATTGGTCAGGAAATTACCGGTACCGGTTCGTAAGATAATAGGTGACCTTTCAAATACTGATCGTGTACTTGTCGGACTGGATCTGCTGCAAGTGGGCTGATTTTTCAATCCTTCACTACGGAGAAACAATCATGAAAAAGAAAATAGAAGAATCAGTGGGAACTACGGCAGCGTTTGACCAGGTAATGTCCGGATTGCATGAAGAAAAATATATTTTGCGGCTATTCATTACCGGTACAACAAACAAGTCAGTACTTGCCCTTACAAACCTTAAGAAGATTTGCGAAGAGTATCTTAACGGCCGTTATGAACTGGAGGTGATAGATCTGTATCAGAATCCGGGCCTGGCAATAGAAGAACAGATAATTGCAGCTCCTACTTTGATTAAAAAGCTTCCTCTTCCATTCCGTCGTATTATTGGCGATATGTCAGACATTGAAAAGGTACTTTTAGGGCTGGAGATAAAGAAGCAATAAAACAGGTGAGAGGTTGATGAAATTATACAAATCAGATTTAGCATTAAAAAGCCGATGACCAGAACGATAGAACAACTCATAATTGAGAATGAGGCATTACATTCGCGCCTCGTGGAAACTGAAGAGGTTCTTGAAGCAATCCGGGTAGGAGAAGTAGATGCGATTATCGTCCCCGGCAGGAAGGGAGAGCAGGTCTATACCATCAGCTCTGCTGAAACACCGTACCGCACTTTCGTTGAAGAAATGGATGAGGGCGCAGTCACCCTTTCTGGAGAGGGGTTGGTTATATATTGTAACCAGAGATTCTCGGAGCTGGTGAACGAACCTATTGAACGAGTGATTGGTTCATACTTTAAGCGCTTCATTGTTCCGAATGACAGATCCAAATTTGAGAAATTGCTACCCCGTAAAGAGCAGAATAACAATAATATCCTGACAATATCACTTGTCAACTCGTTATATCTGAAACTCTCCTTTCACCTTTTACCTGCCTATCTCCAGGGTGATAATTGCATACTTGTCGCAACTGACATAACGGAACTAAAGAGGGAGGAAAAGAAACTCCGTGAGTTATCACTCTTACTGGAGCAAAAATTAGACGTAATTAAGCAATTGCGCATGCGACTGATTGAGAAAAAAATCGATTCCGATATTGAAATAAAAAAATTGAAGAATTCGAACAAAAAACTGGCTCAGAAAATCGACATGCATAAGCAGGTCGAATCAGACTTAAAACTTAAGCTCAGGCATAAGAAGAAGACCCTCTGAGTTGCAATGAAAGGGCGGGTATTCATAATTGTTTTATTTCTTCTGCTTTCTGGTTGCGCTGTAATAAGGGTTCCGGATTTTGCCGTTGTTCCCGGGAAGCCCGGCATATACCCCCGATTTACACCACGAGATTCGCTTATCGGGCAGCTTGATGAAGACCGGGCAGGGTATGATGTATTCTTCTATGATCTCGACCTGCTGCTGGAACCCGTCCGGAAGAGAATGGGCGGCACTGTTAAAATTCATTTCAAGGCATTGTCAGGGCTCTCCGCATTACGCATCGACCTGTATGAAAATCTCCGGATAAGAGGCATGAAGCTTGCAGGGGAAGAGGTCTCATGGACGCGCAATGACCGGGCTGTGTATGTTTCGCCCCCTAATCCGCTTATGCCTGGTCATGATTACATTCTGACTGTGGAATATGAAGGCAAACCATCGCGCGCGAAAAATCCACCGTGGGGAGGTGGTGTTGTGTGGGGAAAAGATGATGACGGCAATCCGTGGATAGGAGTGGCATGTGAAACCGAGGGTGGCAGCCTCTGGTTTCCATGCAAGGACCACCTTTCAGATGAACCTGACAGCGTCAGGCTCCGAATGACGGTTCCTGCAGGGATGCAGGTTGTCTCAAACGGTATAATGCAGAGCCATATATCACTTCAGGAGAAGGAAACATATACATGGCTTACACGGTATCCTGTCAACATCTACAACATAACCTTCTATGCCGGTAAATATGAGCATTTCAGTGATACAATGCTTACGCCGCATGGCATCCTTGACCTTGATTATTATGTTCTGCCTCAGAACCTCGCCAGGGCGAAAAATCATTTTTTGCAGGTGAAGGATGTTATCAGTCTCTATTCCCGGTTATACGGACCATATCCCTGGATGGAGGAGGGATTCAGGCTTGTTGAGTCGCCATATGAAGGAATGGAGCATCAGACAGCCATCGCATACGGCAGCGGGTATTCAAACCGTGCATGGCTGGGAGGTGATTATATCATTGTGCATGAGGCTGCACACGAGTGGTGGGGTAACGCGGTGTCAGTCAGCGATTTCAGCGATATATGGCTGCATGAGGGATTTGCAACATATTCCGAGATGCTATTTGCGGAAAGTACACTTGGCTATGAAAACTCACTGTTGTATGCGAGATACAATATCGCCGCCTCAATTAAGAACAGATTTCCCCTTGTTGGCCCGGCCGGCGTCAGCTTCTGGAATGACAGCGACAACGATGTTTACAATAAGGGAGCCATGGTACTTCATACAATCCGCAACATTGTGAACGACAGTACTCTCTTTTTCGAAATCCTGCATGCTTTCTACTCTGAACACGCGGCTGGCTCGTCTGTCACAACAGAGGATTTCATACGGATTGTTGAAAATAAAACCGGGAAGGACTGGCATGACTTCTTTGAGGTTTACCTGCACAGGCGCGAGGTCCCTGTCCTGCACTGGTATTACAATCCTGCAGGCATTGAAGGAGCTGCAGGCTCTGCCCCCGGCAACGGCAGCCCGGTCATTGCTGCAAAATGGACAGGTGTTCCGGAGGGTTTCAGCATGCCGGTTGACCTTTTCTGTAAAGAGCAGAATGTTACCATTACGATTGAAGTTTCTACAAGGCCTGAGCTCTTCTATGATGAGGCATTGTCAAAATGTTCCAGGCTGATCTGCAACAGGAGACTATCCTATTTTGAACCGGTTACGGTTAAGGCCGTCCTTCACGAGGCCGGATCATATGATAGCAGCGAAAAATAAAATTCCTTCTTGCCGTTAACTTGCTCACTGACTGAAAGCTCAGTCAATGTGTGAATTATGTAATTTATACATTAAATCATGTAACGGTTACGCAGGCCTTCCGGGCTAAATTTGCATATCATCCTGTAAAGATTAATACAAGATGGAAATTGTCGGATTCTCTTTTATTCATACTAACATAAAACAAAAAAAATGAAAAAAATCGTTCTCTGCCTGATGGCAACGGTAATGTCATTGGCAATCATCCCGCTTGAATTAAGCGCCAAACCTAAAATTGCCCCACCACCGATGGCTGATCCCAGTCCGGTTAGTCCTGCAGAAGCAAACAGGGCAAACGAACTGCTGCTCAGACTTGACGAAATCAAGAAATCCGACAAGTCAGAGTTGAAGGCATCCGAAAAGAAGGAACTGCGAAGTGAAGTACGGACCATAAACAGCGAGCTTAAATCTATAGGAAATGGTGTATACCTATCAGGTGCTGCATTAATTGTTATTATCATATTACTGGTAGTTCTTCTTTAATCAATAAAAATCCACCAATCATGAATAATTTACTATACATAATTGCGGTCATACTTATAATTGCATGGGCAATAGGTTTCTTTGGGTTTAGTGCGGGCGGCATAATACATGTTCTGCTTGTCATTGCCGTCATAGCAATTCTGGTAAGGGTCATCCAGGGTAGAAAAATCCTGTGAGACTATTCTTTAGCTAAAAAATAAAGTCGCTCCGGGATATCCGGTAGTCATTGTGTCTGCCTGAAAATTAAACAGATCAGTTATAGGCAGATCAAGGCCGGATATCCGGGGCAGGCTTATAAATACTAAACAAAGAATGGAATCAAAAACCACTTTTCAAGGTTCACCGGTCACGGAGACTTTAGTGACAGTTGGTTCTTCCGCTATGAGGAAGGATCTTCCAGGATTGATAAGGAATATGAAGCAAAGTCATACCTGGGCGAAAGGTGATCTCAATGCTATGGTCCTGATAAAGGATCCGGAAAGGAATGTTATGCTGGTGGCATTGCACGAGGGAACGGAGATTGTTTCCTACCAGTCAAATGATTCCATCACCTTTCAGATTATCGAAGGTAAGATGGAATTTAATACCAGGAAAACCTCAGCAGCTATCGGCATGGGACAGGTGCTGACGCTGAATGACAAAGTGAAGTACCGGCTTACGGCCAGCGAAGAGACTGTAATGCTTCTGTCTATTTCGAAGGATGCTGCCCGGAATGCATCGGGCAGATCGCACAGGAAAGAAGCACGGGTCAATTACTGACGGTAGCGTTATCGCAATATTGCCTGAACACCCGGTTGAACCATTAGAATATTAAACTGATGAATGCATCAGATAAAACTATACAAAAATGAAATATCGCAGCAATCCTCCCAGACTGAAATTACGCAATTACCGATTTAAACTACTGATGGAATCCATGGTCATAGCCACAGCCGCAATTCTGCTGTTGGTTATTTTGTTCTTCTGACTGTGACAGTGTAGCGACCCGGACTGAGTGTGGTTCCATTATACCTTTAAAATTAAAATCATATTATAATGAAAAAAGCAGGTATCATCATTCTGATCATTGGATTAGCATTGACAATTTTTACGACGGTCACTTTCTTTACCAGAGAAAAAATTGTTGATATGGGAGAAATCCAGATTTCGGCGAACAAGCGCCATAACGTTAACTGGTCGCCATTTATCGGTCTTGCCGTGATGGCGGTCGGGGGTGTCTTGATGCTGGTTCCATCAAAAAGGTAGGCTGAGCCCGGTTCCGTGCATTGAGTACAAAGCCTGGACTGCAAGTATTAAGCAGTCCGGGCTTTTTGTGCATGGAAATATGTCTGCCCGTTCAGAACGGTCATATCCATGACTTTAAACCCGTAATCCTGAAGCAATAAAGTAACACTGCTCTTTGACATCCAGGAATTGGTTCTTGAATCCAGAATGCTGTATAACCTGTTTATAAAGGGAACGCGCGATAGGATCGCACTTTCAATGTCATCAAAATAATCCCCGTCAGTGAAGGCTGAAGAACTGTTATTCAATTTATATCTGCCATTTTCCTTATTGTCAATGAAACGCCCAAGGAGGTTGCTTCTCTGAGGCATGATCCGGTAACATGTGCGGAAAAAGTCTGTAACCGTGGTGATCTTATTCAGTTCTGTCAGGTTCACAAGGGTTCGCGCCCGTTGCATCTCTTCAGAATCAAAATAGAAATGCTGTCTGAATGACAATATTACCATACCCTGTTCCTGTGCAAGACCAAGCCTGCTGACATAGTCCAGGAAAGCCGATCCGCCTTCGGCGATCAGGGTGTCAAGAGTGCTTCCGGCAAGCTGCAGGTTTACCGGCCTGCCGTGCATGCTTGTGACTCCTCTGTGTAAAGAGGATTTGTCAGTCCGGGGGACCAATGGATAGCTTTTCATATTTAAAGATTGCACATAAGATTCACACTGTAAAGGTGCACTCCAATCCGTAATTGAATGTTACAAGATTCATAGTATTTTTTGTATGATTCACACATGTATAACCACTATTGCTCAGGTTCATACAGCGTAAAATAAAAAGGACCGTCCTCTTTGAAGGGCGGCCCTTTGCAGTATAAACTTTTTAACTAAAAACGGTATCCTAATGAAAGACCGTAACCTGTGTTCATGTATGACCTCTGATCATCAGAGATCCAGGAATACTCAGGGTTGATCTTCAGCAATCCAAGCTGGGCATTCAACTGCAGGAAGGCTCCCATCCCAAATTCATAACCGAACAGGATATTGGCGCCGGCATCAAATGGCCTGTAATATGCATTTCCATCCAGAGCGGTCAACAGTCCAACAGAATTTTCAAATTTCACCTTTCGTTCAACTGAGGAGGAATTGAACTGGGTGGTCTCCATGCCTGAAATGCCATAGGCCAGATAGGGACCAAACCCTAGCAACAGAAACCCGTTGCCAAGCTGGGGCCTGTAGAGCAGGTTCAGGGGCATCTCAACATAAGAGAGCCTGGTTGTGGTGGTGTAGTCACCCGAGGCCTTGTTAAGGGGGATAAAGAATTCGTTCTTTGCCCCTTTCACGGAAAAGAGAAGACCGGGCTGAAAGTAGAAATTGGTTGCAACCGGAATATTTACGTTAATGCCGGCATGAAAACCTGTCAGGAGTCCATTTTCAAGTTTATCCCCGCTACTGTTCTTCCCGTTAATATTTTGGAAGTTGACTCCGCCAAGGATACCAAAGCCAATCTGAGCCTGCATCGCCACTGATGACAGGATAAGGATCGCTGATAATGTCAGAAACTTAATTTTCATTGTCATATATTTTTAGAATTATTTATTTGTTTATTCATAACTGAGGATACTAATTGCCTGCTGATTTTGCAGCCTCCGCTTTCATCTTTTCATTGGCGGTGATAAGGAACTCTACCCTGCGATTTTCAGTTCTCCCGTCAGTTGTATTGTTTTCGTATTTGGGAGTGGTTTCGCCATAACCTTTAATTGTCAGGCGGCTGCCAGCTGTGCCCTGACCTTCAAGATAACCTGACACTGCTGTGGCACGCCTTTCAGACAATGCCTGGTTGTAGGCTAAGCTGCCCTTGCTGTCGGTATGCCCCTGAATTTCTATATCCGTATCAGGATAGGAGTCCAAAACCTTGACAAGCTTATCAAGACTTGTTTTTGCATCGGATGAGAGGTTTGATTCGTCAAATCCGAACAGGACATTGCTGTTGAATTCAACAACTATACCTTCTCCCACGCGTTCAACTTTTGCATCAGGAACGGTACTCTTTATTTCCTCAGCCTGNNTTGTCCATCTGATTCCCAATTACCGCACCCGCGGCACCGCCTACCGTGGCACCTATAATGGCACCCAGGGCAGTATTTCCAGACGCTCTTCCAATAACGGCTCCCATGGTGCCTCCTGCAGCAGTCCCTACAACCGCACCCTTCTGGGTCTTGTTCCATGATGCACAGCCTGACATTATCATTACCATGCTGACAATCATGATTAAACTTACTCTTAACGTTTTCATAATTAATTATTTAGTTATTTATTAATCCTCAATCAGAATAATTAAAGATATTTCTCGAAAGGTAGGGAAGAAGGCGATGGTCAGCGTTACACAACTTTATCAATGAGTTACATGATTCACACATGATAAAGAGGCTGACGTGTGAATTGTGTAATTCTTAATTGTTGTTGTGTAACTCCGGGGGCAATGTCTCTGCCTACCTTTGAATCCAACCAATACTTAACTGCTATGCCATTACTTACTATATTGATCATCATTATTGTTGCAGGCGTTTTATTATGGCTTGTCAACTCTTACATTCCCATGGACCGCAAAATCAAGAGTATCCTGAATATTGTAGTCGTGATTGTACTGATAATCTGGCTTCTTAAGGCATTCGGGGCATTTGAATACCTGAGGAACATTCAGGTTTAGAACCTTCCTCTGAAACCGGAAGGGCGGGTTTAAATGTTTCAATTTGTTGGACAAATTGAATGATAATAATTAATTACACCAAGCTGATTGAAATGAAAAGGATAATATTTTTCCTGTTTATAGCCCTGGTTCTGACAGGGTGTGCATTAAACCTTCTGACCGGGCGCAAACAGTTGAACCTGGTAAAGGAATCTGAAGTGCAGCTGATGGCCACGGACCAGTATAGGGCCTTCCTGTCTGAAAATAAAGTATTGAACTCCGGAAGCAGCCGTGATGCGGCGATCGTTGACCGGGTAGGTGCCCGCATATCAAAGGCAATAACAAAATATTTTGAAACCCGTGGAGAGTCATCTCTTCTGGAGGGTTACAAATGGGAATTCAATACTATTGACAGCAAGGAGATCAATGCATGGTGCATGCCGGGAGGGAAGGTTGTCGTTTATTCGGGACTGTTGCCTGTCACGCAGAATGAAGCAGCCCTGGCAATTGTCATGGGTCATGAGATAGCTCACTCAGTTGCCAGGCACGGTAACGAAAGAATGAGCCAGGCCATGGTCCAGCAACTGGGGGGCATGGCACTGGAGGTGGCTCTTGCTCAAAAGCCTCAGGAGACACGTGATCTTTTTATGACAACATACGGAATAGGGAGTGAAGTGGGAGCAATCCTGCCCTGGTCAAGACAACAGGAGACGGAGGCTGATCAATATGGACTTATCTTTTCAGCTATTGCGGGTTATGATCCGCGTGAGGCAATTCCGTTCTGGCAAAGAATGGCTGCATCGGGCGGAGGAAAGACCCCTGAGTTTCTCAGCACCCACCCTTCTGATGCAACAAGACTGAGGAAACTGGAGCAGTTCATGCCTCAGGCAATGAAATACTATAATGCCGTGAAATAGGCATTACTTCATAACCATGTTGAAATCCTTACTTTGACTGGTGGTAAAACAACCGCCACTGCGTGCCATGAATGGTAATTTATTCTTTATTTTGTGTGACATTTATGTGTGAATCACCCGGGTTCAAAACTAAGCATGGCAGCATTAACCAAAAAAGCAAACTCAGAAGCTTCACCTGCCGGGAAAATCCCAAGGAAGGTTAAAGAAAAGTTTCCGATAGTTGGTATCGGAGCCTCGGCCGGAGGGTTGGAGGCTCTGGAGCAATTTTTGGGTAATGTGCCTGAGAACAGCGGGATGGCCTATGTTGTCATACAGCACCTTGACCCGACCCAGAAGGGCATGTTGCCGGAACTGCTTCAGAGGATCACTGCCATGAAGGTTTACCAGGTGGCAGATCGTATGCCGGTAAAGGTTAACTGCGTCTACGTTATCCCTCCGAATAAAAGTATGTCTATACTGAACGGGGTTCTTCACCTGTTTGAACCGGTTGAAACAAGGGGAATGCGGCTCCCTATTGACTTTTTCCTGCGCTCCCTGGCAGATGACAAACAGGATCTCAGCATCGGTGTTATTCTCTCCGGAATGGGGTCAGACGGAAGCACAGGTCTTCGGGCCATCAAGGAAAAAAACGGTATCGTGGTTGTGCAGGATCCTGCAGATGCTAAATTCGACAGTATGCCCCGCAGTGCTATAGATCTTGTGCTGGCAGATATAGTAGCTGCAGCGCATGAGCTTCCGGGAAGACTAATGGATTTTCTGAAGCAAATACCTGCCATAAGATCAGACCTTAACGCGGAGATAAAAGATAAAAGTTCCCTGGAAAAAATAGTTATTCTTTTACGGACCTATACCGGGAACGATTTTTCTTTATATAAAAAAAATACCCTGTATCGCCGGATAGAGCGACGAATGACCGTGCACAAGATTGATAAAATTGTCACGTATGTGCATTTTCTTCAGGGAAATCCCAAGGAGGTCGAAATTCTTTTCAAGGAGCTGCTGATAGGGGTGACCAGTTTCTTCCGCGATTCCGCAGTATGGGTCAGGCTGAAAGAGATGCTTTTGCCGGAAATGCTCTCCGCAATCCAGCCAGGTTCGGTTTTGAGAGCCTGGGTTCCAGGTTGTTCTACGGGAGAAGAGGCATATTCACTGGCAATTGTATTCAGGGAGGCGCTTGAGAAGGTGAACCAACATGGCGGTACCTCATTGCAGATTTTTGCCACTGACATTGATCCGGATGCAATTGAAATTGCCCGAAGAGGGCTATATCCGGCAAATATTGCTGCCGATATGTCGATTGACCGCCTGAGCCGCTATTTTATTCCAACCGAGGAAGGGTACCGGATCAAAACTGAGATCAGGGAAATGGTTGTGTTTGCACAGCATAATGTCATCCTGCATCCTCCTTTTACCAGGATTGACATTTTATCGTGCAG
>DCSU01000052.1:12187-34192 GCA_002325785.1 Bacteroidales bacterium UBA1458
TAATGATGCTGGGCAGTTCCGAGACCCCCGGTAACCAGAACCATCTTTTTACCGCAGTTGACAGTAAACTGCGAATTTACAAACGAACACAGTCCGGCCATCTGCCTGAATACTTTGATTTTCCATCCTCATTCTCCCGCTCAAAATCATCAGTCCCCAGGAACCAGCTCACTGACACAGGATCTCTAAACTTTCAGGTTCTTGCCGACCGTCTTCTGCTTGATTACTATTCGCCTGCAGGCGTTCTTGTGAATGAGTATGGTGATGTGATCTATATTCACGGACATACGGGAAAATATCTTGAGCCGGCTGCCGGCAAGGCAAACATGAACATCTTTGCCATGTTGCGTGAGGGACTGAGGAACGAATTGCATCATGCCTTCCGCAGGGCTGTTACAAATAAGGAGACAGTTGTTTTACACAACCTTCGGGTAACAAACAATGGCCTGTCCCAGGTCGTAAATATTGACATTAAGTGGATAGATAAGCCGGAGCTCCTATACGGCACCTTGATGATCATTTTTACCGAGGTGAAGGATGTTGCTGCCATAGGACCTGCTTTAAAAACAAAGGGACATTCGAAAGACTCATCAAAGGAAAAAGAGATGGAGGCCGAGCTGATGCGGATGCGTGAGGTAATGCAGAATTCACTCGAGGAGGTCCAGACATCACAGGAGGAGCTGCGGTCAACCAACGAGGAACTCCAATCCACAAATGAAGAGCTGCAATCTACCAATGAGGAGCTTACAACATCAAAGGAAGAGATGCAGAGCCTTAATGAGGAGCTTCAGACAGTGAATGCTGAATTGCAGGCAAAGGTAGATGACTACTCCAGGGTCAACAATGACATGAAGAACCTGCTTAACAGCACTGAGATAGCCACCCTGTTTCTCGATAGGGAATTAAGCATCAGACGCTTTACACTTCAGGCTACAAAGATTTTCAAACTCATAAAGAGTGACATCGGCCGGCCCTTTACCGACCAGACATCAGAGCTCAATTATCCGGAACTGGCCGATGATGCACGCGAGGTATTAATGACCCTCGTTTTTATCCAGAAAGAGGTTCCGGCACTGGACGGACGCTGGTTCCTGGTCCGCATTATGCCTTATCGCACTTTCGATGACAGGATTGACGGACTTGTAATTACTTTTATCAATATATCAGAGCATAAAAGAACCGCACATAAACTACTTGAAAGCGAAAAGAAAAACAGAATTCTGTTAAGCGCTACCACTGAAGTCAAGATAGTCCTGGGCGATGACAGTACAGTAATAGACCTCAGCCCTGAAGCCGAATCTTTTTTCGGGAAGAGCCGTGAGGAGTGTTTAAACAAGGATTTTGTCAGTATGTTTGTTCCTGAAAAATACCACCAAGGCGTTGATAAGGATATTAAAGCGCTGCTCACCAAGGGTTTGAACGGCAGAATAAAAATCAGGGTTCTGGTCGCAACAGGGGAGATGAAGGTTGTGGATTTTTTTGTAAACTTGTCACTGAATAAGATGAAAAAGGCAGAAGGATTGATTTTGTCAACTAATACGCAGCAGATCCATGAATAAGAAGGAGACGAATCTCACAGAAAGCCAGTTACTCCGGATAAAGGCAGAGGAGAAGCTAAAGAAAAAGCGTAAGAAAATGTCTTTGGAGATCCAGGAATCTGACGCGAAAAAGCTTCTCCATGAACTTCAGGTCCATCAGATAGAGCTTGAGATGCAGAATGAGGAGCTAAAGCAGGCAAATGCCACTGCCGAAGATGCCCTCAGGCGTTATACTATGCTGTATGATTTTGCACCCATGGGCTACTTCATACTGGAAGGCGACGGCAGTATCGCGGACCTTAATTTTACCGGCGCTGACATATTGGGAGAAAAACGGTTTAGTCTTATTAACAGTAACTTTAAACTGTTCATCGCCGAATCTTCCAAGCCGGTTTTCAATCAGTTCTTCAAAAAAGTCTATACTAGCAATGCCAAGGAGTCATGTGAGCTTGCTCTCGGCTACAATGGCAAAACTCTCTGCCATATTTATGTCGAAGGAGTTGTCACAGGAGATGAAAGGCAATGCCTCCTTTCCGTAATCGATATCTCAGGATTCAGGAAGTGATCATAATCAGGCAGTAGGCAGTAGAGGGCCGAGCGTTAAGAGTCAGCCCGGTGGGCTGACTTAGCGACGGAGCCAGCTTGCAGGGGAGGCAATAGTGAAGTCTTCAGTCTTTAGTCGGCAATCCTCAGTCCTCAGTCGGCAGTCTGACGGCGTAGGTTCCCTTTTTCTATAGCGTAGTTTTCCTAATTTCTCGGGTGTGAATTATATAATTCTTAGCCGGAATTATGTAATGGTCCTGTTGATGAAAAAATGAATCTTTGAGAGGTACAAAATCAATTGGCAATATGATGCTGGTTGACCTCAAACAGTAACATAATAACAAAAAATATGAAAGCAAAAATCTTTACAATCTCTCTATTCATCATGATTGCATTTTGGTTCACCTCATGTTCCAACAAGGCATTTTTTCTTCAATCATCATTTCTGCCTGCAGCTACAGGTTATGTAGAAGTGTCCAGGGATAAAAGCGAAAACTATAAGATTAAGATAGACTTAAAGAATTTTGCCGGGGCAGAAAGACTCGATCCGGCAAACCTTACATATGTTGTATGGATGGTTACAGCCAGGGATGCAGCAGTGAATATAGGTCGGATAAGTACCAATAATAACCTTAACGCAACATTTGAGACGATAAGTTCATTCAGGCCGGTTAAGATATTTATCACTGCCGAAGAACAGGAGAATGCACGTTATCCGGGTTCAATGGTGATCATGACAACAGACAGGTTCTAACCAGGAAGCGACACGGGTTAATTATATGACGGATATAATCTGTAACATACATCTGTATCAGGATGATCAGGTAAAAGAAAATGAAAGCAAAAGAACACATCGGGGCAGGCTCATTTGACTGGGCAGTCGTCAGGGAAGCATTGAGACGTGCAATGCAACCACCGGAAAAACCGTCAGGGAGAGCAGGTCTGTCAAGTAAATTGCGTGATATTGAAATATCAGTTTTGCTCAATGATGTATTTGGAGGCGAAATTTTAAGAACACATAAGGGGAGAGGCTGGCATTTCTATAACCGCATAAATGATGAATGCGTTGATCTTGCGGGGCAGGAAGAACCCAGTTCATCTTATCCCTCATACTACGGAAAAAGCTCCGACGCAACGGCTGAGACTTCCGGTTATTATGAGCAGAATGATTATACAACAATCTTCCTGAGGTTTGTAACTGCCCTCGAGGAGACAGTCGGGCTTGGTAAATTCCAGCCTGTATGAACAATTCAATTATTACCTGATAAGGGCAGGTAAGTCTCTCTTTAGCAATAAATCAATCCTTGCGCCAAAATCCTTAACCTGACGTGCATAATTGTCAAGTGCCTTTATTTGAAGATCAGCAGGTTTGCCCGGATAACCGGCAACAGCGCCGTAGATCTCTCCGATGTTCTCCCGAAGCCTCACCTGGCCTGTTATGCCACCCTCACCTGACTGCGTTGCCGAGATCTTTTCATGCATCTCGTCGCAGACGGCAATGAGGTTCTTAATTTTCTTCTGAGCAGAACCCCTGGCTGTTGACTCCCTGTTTTTCAGTGCATCCCTGGCTTCCAGGATCTTCTGATCGACGGCGGCGAGCTCTTCCAGGAGGCCATAAGCCCTCATCAGTGTCTCTCTCTGAAGCTTTCTGTCAGCCTCCGGATGTTTCCAGTCAGGACTGTCATGTAAGATCAGGTCTGTCGTATAAGTCTCATTTCCTTTAACCAGCCTGACGCTGTATTTTCCGGCAGGGTAATCCGGACCGAAGGCTGCCTCACCAAGAATGTTAGGAGATTTGGGCACTTTCGGCGGATCCATTGAAGTGGCAATACGGACAATATTTATCCCTTTGCGGTTCCCGGCAGGGAGTTTCTTCAGGAAAGTCCCATCAGCATCATAAATTTCAAAATACATTTCACCGAATACATGTCTCTTCTTCAGGTAGTAAGCGACAGTCGCTGCCGATGAGGCATTTGTACCTGTAAACTCATCATCGCCGGGGAAATCCTGTAAACCCATGCCTGATGGAAAATAGTAGGGACGAGCAGGCAGGAACGCAAACTCCTGTTCCATAACTTTCGGAGTGAGATTACGGAGAGGCGTAAGATCATCAATTATAATTATCCCTCGTCCGTGAGTTGCAAGAGCAAGATCATTCTCCCTTGTCTGAAATGCCAGATCAAAAATGCCTGTCTGTGGTATCTTGTTCTTAATCCTTACCCATGTCTTACCGTGGTCAGTGCTGACATAGAGACCCATCTCGGTTCCCAGGAAGACCAGGTCACGATTGACGGGATCTTGTTTGATAACATGGCAGAAACTCTTTATATCATCTGTTGCCAGTGCGGTCCATGTCTTGCCCAGGTCTCCGGTGTAAAAAACATAGGGTGTCATGTCGCCATTACGGTGGGCATCAACTGTTACCCACGCGGCATTTTTATCGAAATTGTCTGCATCGATATGTGAAATAAATGCATAAGCCGGCAGGCCGGGAACGGCATCGTTCAATCTGGTCCAGGTTTTCCCTCCGTCAGATGTGAGCTGTATATTGCCGTCGTCTGTGCCCACCCAGACAATATTTTCGTCTAAAGGAGACTCAGATACAGTAAAGATTGTCGTATTGTTTTCCGCCGTACTGTTATCGATAGTAAGTCCGCCGGATTGCTCCTGCTGCTGACGTTCAGGGTCATTCGTTGTCAGGTCAGGGGAGATCCTTTCAAATGAATCACCCTTGTCCTTAGAACGGTAGAGGTACTGAGAGCCGACGTAAAGCCATCCGGTCTTTTTACCGAAGACGGCAGGTGTATTCCAGTTAAATCTCAGATCACCAACACCTTCCTCAGGGAATGGCTTGATATATTTGCTTTCTCCGGTCCTGTAATTGGTACGACTGATTCTGCCTCCCTGGTACTGTGAGTATACAACATCAGGTTCTGTCTGATCTGCGTAAGTATAGAAGCCGTCGCCGTAGCCGATATTTTTCCAGTCGGAGTTGGTTATCCCACCGGGTTTCCTGGAGGGGCCCATCCAGGAGCCGTTATCCTGGAGGCCTCCGTAAACATTGTAAGGGGAGGCATTGTCAACGCTGACATGGTAGAACTGTGATACAGGCAGGCTCTCCACAAACCTCCATGTGTTACCCTTGTCTTCAGAGATATAGACACCGCCGTCAGTGCCCATATAAATGAAACGGTTATTGGCCGGGTTCACCCATAATGCGTGGGTGTCACTGTGGTAGTTGCCTCCAGTAACGGCAGGACTCTGGAATACTTTGCCTCCGTTGGTACTTACCCACAGCATGGTCCCGGGTTTATAAATGCGTTCAGGTTCTGCCGGGTCCGGAACAATCAGGCTATAGTAAAATGGCCTGTCACTCATCATATACTGGTCGCTCATCTTCTCCCACGAACTTCCACGGTCTGAGGACCGGTACAGTGCTGACTTTTCAGACTCTACCAGTGCATACAGGTAGTGCGGTTTGACAGGAGAAACTGCAACGGCTATCCTCCCGATGGTTCCTGATGGCAATCCGTTATGGATCTTATTCCAGGTTGTTCCGCCGTCAGTTGATTTATAGAGTCCGCTCCCGGGTCCGCCTGACCTGAAGGTGTGTGCCTGTCGTCTGAAGTCCCATATTGAGGCATATATCACTGAAGGATCATCGGGATCCATTGCCATGTCAGCACACCCGGCCGAGGGATTCACAAAAAGCATTTTGTTCCATGACTTGCCTCCGTCGGTGGTTTTGTAGACACCCCTCTCATCGCTCTCTCCCCACAATGTCCCCAACACAGCTGCGTAGACAATATCAGGGTTTACCGGATCAATCAGGATACGGCCGATCCGTTCACTCCCGGGCAGACCCATGTAATCCCATTTTGCTCCGCCGTCTGTTGTCTTATATATACCTGTTCCAATGGAAACACTGTTACGGGTCCATACCTCACCTGTGCCTACCCAGACAGTGTCAGGATGGTTCTGGTCAATGGCAATGGTACCGGCAGACTGGGGATATTCATCAAACACAGATTTGAAAGTGGTACCCCTGTTTATTGATTTCCAAACGCCTCCGCCGGCGGCGCCGACCCATACAACATCAGGATTGCCTGTTTCTGCGTCAATGCACGAGATTCGTCCGCTCATTCGTGCAGGCCCTATTTGCCTGCCTGATATATCTCCGAAGGTAGCTTCGGTGACCTGGCCCTGAAGACCCGAGATGCAGGCCAGACAGGTGATACTAATGAAAATATGCCTGAGGTTCATAGCATTAGATTGTAAGTTTTTGAGAGTTGATTATTCCTGTTTCGTAACAGGTTTCTCAAAGAGGGTATCATCAAGGTCGGTGTTCAGTTCGGCCTTTTCCACAACCATCGTCATCACGAGCTGGCCCTTCATCTTGGTCTCGATCTTACCGGGAACGGCAATTCCGTCAACCATCATGTAATTACTCAGATAGGTATCACTCTCAGTCTCATTGCCCATTACCAGCATTTTGGTGTTGAGGCGCAACATGATCGAGGTGTCGGAGTCAATATAAGAAGTAAAGGTATCGCCTGTTCCGGTCACAAGTTTGATGACGTGACAGGGTGTCCCTTCCATATCTTCTTCCCCCTCCAGTGTTACCGTATAGCCTTTCTCCTTCCAGTTCCACAGCATCCCGTCCATGTCACTGTTGTATTTCATTGACTTCACTTCATCCTCTGACATAGGCTGAGGATCGGTTACACCGGCAAAAGGATTTATAATCCAGCCTTCAGTACCGTTGAAGGTCTGGATAAGGGTAAGATTTTGGAGTGTGGCCTCTATGCGGAGTTTGCCGGGACGTTTGATCATCTGTATAAACGGGATTTCAAGACCGCTCTGAACCATTTTGCCGGTCATTTTCTGTGTGTTGACTTTCAGCATATTGTCTTGCCCGGTAGCTGAAAAGTAGTCATTAAGAACGTCATCCAGCGATTGCGCCGTAAGGGAGATTCCTGAAACAAGAAACAGAACAGTAAAGAAAGTGGTAATTTTTTTCATTTCACTTGAGTTGATTGGTTTTGATAATGCAAGATATTTATTTTTAGTGACGATTCGGGGATGCAGATTGAAATCGTTGTGAATCATTTTTTTGGTACCGGTTCAATTATTATTTCTATAATTTACGAAATTGCGGATGTCGCCGGCAGACTAAACCGAAGACATCAGAAGACAAAATGCCATGAAATAAGTTTTCCCCGAACCAGGAGATTTTACGGGCTGCTCCTGACCGGGCCCTTCACTCATAACGCAATCCGAACCCGAACCTGAAGAGCGGGTCTCCTGAGTCATAGGGCAGATCTTCTTTCTGATCGCGGACAGCCTTCATTGATGAGGGCATCTCGAATGGCAGTGTGCCTGTCGGGCTGAAGCGTCCGAAGACAATGTCAAGCACTGCGTCGTCTGCTGCCCCGAAGTCAGCCATCAGGCCGGCGGCCCTTTCACTTATCTCCGGGATGACGGCAGGCCTGTCGAGATAGATATCCACTACCGTCGGCACCCTGGCCATTATACCGAGTATCTTTTTTAGCTCCTTATCCTTGTAATCGAGGTCTCCCGAGCTGAAGATGCGTCCCAGCGGACCGGCCCCCCTGAGGTGCTGTGAGGGAGCCCTCAGGCGAATGAGAGCAATATCTGCCTGGCCAGGCTTTTCTACAATGGTCCCATACTGTGCGGCCACCGCCGGGTCAATATTCATGACATATATTTTTATTCCCTCTCTCAGTGGCAGTGTCATTCCGGAGCCTGAGGGGCTGTTTTTGAGCAGAACGACTGATTTTCTCTGTGCTAGACTTCCCGCCTTCACGAATGCCGGCTTTCCAATAATGCTGACCGAATGCTCCACGTCAACATACGGATCATCAAACAGGCCCAGGATAAACTTGAGCCGAAGCAGTCTCACCACAGAGCTGTCGAGCCTGGCTTCCGTGATCTTCCCATCTTGTACCAGCCTGACCAGCATGTCGGGTATCATTTCGCCTCCCAACTGGTCGCATCCGGCATTGATGATCTTCATCATGCGCTCTTCCGGGGTGGCATGCTCCATACCTCTTGCCCTGGCAGGAAGAATATTGATGCCCAATACCTTATTGTCAGTTACCAGTCCCCAGTCAGTGCAGACCACCCCGTCATACCCGTACCTGTTTCTCAGGAGGCCGGTGATGATCTCCCTGTTGAAGCCCATGCCCACATCTTCACCTGTCTGTCCGACGGGCACACCATAGTAGGGCATTATTGCTGCGGTCCCTTCGCGGAAGGCAGCCTCGAACGGGATGAGGTGATATTCAAAGTTGTTTCCCGGGTATATCTGTCCCAGGGCAACCGGAAAGTGAGGGTCTATACCCTCTCTCTGCGGTCCGCCACCGCTGAAATGCTTTGTCATGCAGGCCACGCTCCAGCTGCCAAGTGAGTCACCCTGGAACCCTCTTATATAAGCAGCCGTAAACATTGCCGACATATGGGCGTCCTCGCCGAAGGTGCCGTTTATCCTTCCCCACCGCGGCTCGGTGGCGAGGTCGGCCATGGGATGCAGTGCTACCCTGATGCCTGTTGCAAGGTACTCCTGGCGGGCAATGTCGGCATGCTGCCAGACCAGTGCCGAGTCTCCCGTGGCAGCCAGTCCCACAGGTTCAGGCCAGAGTGAAAAATCACCTGAGAAAGCACCGGCAAGGATATTCTGACCGTACATGTTTCTCGGATCCGAGGCTATGGTCACAGGTATGCCCAGCCTGGTACGTTCGGCCAGCTTCTGTATGCTGTTATACCACTCAGCCATCTCCCTCTTTCCTGTTCCCATGAAGATATTGAAGTGACTGATATTTTTCCCGAAGATCAAATCGTAGGTCCCGATGCTCATGAGCGATGAGGGGTCAGAGAAGGAGCGCTTCTCAGAGACCGAGCCATCCTTGTTCATTCCTACCGGAGGGAAGAACATCTGGCCAGCCTTCTCCTCGAGTGTCATCTGTGACAGGAGGTCGCCTGCACGTGCCTCATAAGGCTGCCGGTGATCTTCATAGCTGTCAAGGCTGCCGTTCTTGTTGAGATCACGGAAGCTGAGGCCGTCAATATTAAGTTCCGGCGCCTCCTGACCGGCAAGGGCTTTGTATTTCTTTGCTTTTCTGTTTCCGGAAAGAGACATGCTCAGTAATGTCAGGAGTGCTATAATAATCATCAGGGCGAGAAATGACGCGGCAATAATGCCGGTTATCTTAAGGAGCTTTTTCATGGTTGAAATGGTTTAATGGGGAATAAACTTACGAAAAAATCCCTTTCGCAAACGCTTGCTGTTCGGTGGCTTACCCCCTTATTTTGGAGTTACGGTCATATTTTGTACTTTTATGGCTCAAATAGTAATCATTGATAAAAACGAATCTTAATAAAGTCCTGATGATACTGTTGCAGGTCATTGTGATTGGCGGATGCACCCGCGATCCCATTGACTCTCCTCCCGAGACACTTCTCGCCTGGACAAAGCCGGTAGACATAGATGGAATGAAGTTCTACCATGAGAGCCTCACCACGACCCCTGACGGCGGATTTTTAGTATCAGGATATACATACCATGAAGATAACAGCCTTACCCACGCCCTGGTCATCAGGTTCTCTTCCGGTGGCAACCGGATGTGGTGGCAACAGTATGACATAGATGGATACAGTAAAATATACGGCGATAATGCCGTTCAGAGGAGCGATGGCTCAATTGTTTTAACAGGGTCATGCTGGGAAGATGGAATGGCCAGTTCTACATTTGTGGCTTTCCTTGACGAAGACGGTAATCTGCTGCGTAAGGTGCTGCGCGAGGTCCCTGCCAACCGTGTCATCACTGACAGGAAGATACTGCTTCCTTCTGACGGCACCATACTCCTGGCCTGCCAATCGGTTAATGATGATGCTCCGACGCTTACCGGCAGGTGTTCGCTTGTCATCGATCAGCTCACAGATGAAGGCGATCTGACCGTTAGCAGGGAGTATGCCAACACCTCTGCCATACTCGAACAGACCTTCATGAACGATGGGGGTGAAATTTTCCTTGCAGGAGCAACTCGTCCGGAAAAAGTACCGGAGAGCCTTGATGATCTCGAAATTCTCTTCCTGCTGATTGACAATGCCGGCAATGAGGTTTACCGTGTATCCGGCGGTACAAATTCGTGGGACTCCGGCCTGTCTGTTGCCCCCTCCTATGACGGTGGATACAGTTTGGCAGGCATGCTCACTTATGAACGCCAGCCGGTGCTATTCCCGGTCAGCCGTAACGGCACTCTCGGAGAACAGGTCCATGCAGCAGATACCATACATACATATGGACTGGTTATCAAGCAGATAAATAATAGCGAATACCTGTTGCTGAACCAGTCACGGACCAGGGTCTATTTCTCGAAACTGAGATCTGACCTTTCGACGGTCTGGACTACCTGGTTTGACAACCCATTCACTTCGGAATTCTATCCGCCTTTTATCAGAGATTTGGTCAGTCTCAATGACGGATCATTCGCCTTCCTCTACTTTAGTGACGAGACAGGATACACAATCAACAGAACGGTGTCGTTCAACTGATGACATCTTCCGTCTTGTCTCCTGCAGTGACAGTGAAGGGCTTTTTGTGCTGACAGAGAACGAACATGTGAGAGAGTACCTGAAGATACAGTACGGCCCGTGCGACAGGCTAAATGGCAATGCATTAAATCATCAAAAACAAACAACTGCAAATAATGAAAAGTCTCCTGCTTTCAATCACGTTATTAAGTTTTATTCTCATGTCAAACGCCCAGTCATTCAACACCTTTCCCGTCACCACCCAGAAGCCGCCGCTGCATGGCAGGCACTGGATGGCTATTACGGGCAAGCCCCTGGCGGCCACTGCCGGGGCTATGATCTTTGATCGCGGCGGCAACGCCGTTGATGCTGCATGCGCCATGCTGGCAGCCACCTGCACCATGTGGGACGTGCTCAGCTGGGGAGGGGAGACCCAGGCTCTAATTTACAATCCAAACACCGGTAAGGTCATTGCCATCAATGCCCTGGGTGTGGCCCCCACAGGTGCAACAGCTGAGTTTTATAAGTCGAAAGGCTTTAAATACCCGCCCGAGTACGGGCCCCTGGCTGCAGTTACACCCGGTACGCCGGGCGGACTGATGACAATGCTTGCCGAATACGGCACCATGAGCCTGAAGGAGGTACTTGCTCCTGCCATGCAGATGGCAGAGGGCTATCCCATTGAAGCCCAGACGGCAAACAACATCGAGAGAAATAAAAAGCGCATCAGCGAGTGGCCTTACTCGGCAAAAGTCTTCCTCCCTCATGCCGGAGAGGAACGCGAGGCTCCGTCGGCAGGCGAGCTTTTTGTTCAGAAGGACCTCCTGGAAACGCTGACGAAACTGGTTGAAGCAGAACAACTGGCCCTTAAAAAGAAGAAATCGAGAAAAGAGGCGATATACGCTGCCTATGAACGCTTTTATAAAGGCGATATCGGAGCTGAGTTCTCAAGGGGCTGCATTGAACAGGGCGGACTAATCACGAAAGAGGACCTTGCCGGGTGGAAGGTGAAGATAGAGGAACCGATGATGACCGAATACAGGGGCATAGAGGTGTATAAGTTGCAACAGTGGACACAGGGGCCGGTGATGCTTCAGGCTCTTAATATCCTTGAAAACTTCAACCTGAAGGAGATGGGCTATAACTCAACCATGTATATCCATACACTCTATCAGGCGATGAACCTGGCATTTGCCGACCGTGACTTTTACTATGGTGATCCGGCTTTTCCGCCGGAAGAACCCATGAAGGGACTTCTCTCAAAGGAGTATGCCAGGGAGCGCAGCAAGCTTATTGATCCTGACCGCAATGACCCCGATATTCGTCCCGGCGATCCATATCCGTTTGAGGAGAAGAGCAATCCGTTTGCTACCCTGCTTAATTCCTGGCAGGCCGGAGCCCGGAATATTTATCCTTCAGATGACCCGGGCCAGTATGAACGTTTCCTTGGTACGTTCCAGTCGGGAACAACCTCAATTGAGGCTGCTGACGCTGAGGGATGGGTTGTCTCCGTCACACCCAGCGGCGGGTGGGTGCCTGCATGCATAGCCGGCAATACCGGCATTGGCATGAGCCAGCGCATGCAGAGCTTCGTCCTTGATGAGCGCGAGAACCCGTTCAATGTGGTTGAGCCGGGAAAGAGGCCGCGCGTGACCCTGACGCCCTCGCTGGCAATGAAGGATGGCAAGCCTTTCCTCTCATTTGCCAAGCAGGGGGGCGACGAGCAGGATCAGCTCCTGCTGCAGTTCTTCCTTAACGTGGCCGAGTTCGGGATGACAGTCCAGGAGGCATGTGAAGCCCCGTCATTCAAGACTCTGCAGATGTATTCAAGCTTCGGAGAACATGAGAAGGTTACTGGCGGGCTGGTCCTGAACAGCAGCATGCCGCCGTGGGTAAGGAAGGAGCTGGCGGCCATGGGCTACAGACTGTCATTCCAGGAGCGGACTTCCGGTCCGGTGAACGCTATCGGGTTCGATCGGGTTCATGGAACATTCTGGGGTGGATCAAGTAATTTCGGGGAGGATTACGGGATAGGATGGTGAGCACAAGTCGTAAAGTCAAAAGTCCGTAAAGTCTGTAAAGTCTGAAGGATTTGCGATTTGCGAATTTCGAATAAATCGACAATCTGAAATCGAAAATTCTTCAATTGCCTATTGCCTATTGCCTATTTCCCAACATGATTGCTATCTTTGTCCCTTCGGACTAATTTTCAGATGGCTAAGAACGAAAAAAGGAAGGGCAAATGGCGCGACAGGTTCCGGTTTGCCATTTTCAATGATACCACCTACGAGGAGTTATGGCGCATTCGACTCACCAAATCGAACGCACTGCTGGCAGCCGCAATGCTTTTCCTGCTGATCATCGGCGTCAATTCATCACTGATAGCATTTACAAACCTCCGCGAATTCATCCCCGGTTACCCCGATGTATCCATGCGGCGAAACATACTCATGAACGCAATCATGCTCGACTCGCTTGAACGTGAGCTGGCAATCAGGGACAAGTATTTCCAGGATCTGAATGATGTAATCTCGGGAAGACAGCCCATTGGCCAGGTAGCCAGGCGTGACAGCTCCCGCGACTACAGCAACATAGTCTTTAAGAGGTCAGTCGAAGATTCGGTGTTGAGATCAAAGGTTGAACAGGAGGAGAAATACACTCTCGCATCGGGCTCAACAGGCTCATCTCGTGGCGCCAGCCTTGCCAGCATCCATTTCTTTCCGCCGGTCAAAGGCATTGTCTCAGGTAATTTTGAGCTGCGCACACGGCATTATGCCACAGATATCGTTACCCAGCCCAAGGCGGTGGTTTCATCCACCCTCGACGGTACTGTGATTATGACAGGATGGACTATGGAGACCGGTTTTGTGATGGTTATACAGCACAGCAACAACCTCATCTCCGTTTACAAGCACAACGCCACACTCCTCAAGGAGATGGGTGACAGGGTCTGGGCGGGAGAGGCAATCTCCATCGTTGGCGACTCAGGCGAGCTCTACACATCTGGTCCGCATCTCCATTTTGAATTGTGGCATAACGGCGTGGCCCTTGACCCGCTACAATACATTTTCTTTTGATATCACACCCGCAGATGCACAAGCGACTCGCAATTCTCGGTTCAACAGGATCGATAGGCACTCAGACCCTCGGAATAGTGGCCCGTTATCCTGACCTCTTCACTGTCGCTGTTCTCGCTGCAGGCAACAATGCAGAGCTGCTCATGGAGCAGGCGAGGATTTTCAGGCCTGCGAGAGTTGTTATTGGCAATGAAGCTTTTTACAGCGTGGTCAGAGATGGCTTGTCCGGCCTTGGCATTGAGGTTCTTGCCGGCAGAAAGGCCTTTGAGGAGGTTGTATCATCTGACGGTGTTGATACCGTTGTGGCTGCAATGGTTGGCTTTGCCGGACTGCGCCCCACGGCTGCAGCAGTAAAGGCAGGCAGGGAGGTAGCCCTGGCAAACAAGGAGACACTGGTAGTAGCCGGTGAGATGATCACCAACACTGCCACCGCATCAGGCTGCAAACTGCTGCCGGTCGATTCCGAACACTCGGCAATAATGCAATGTCTTAATGGCGAACCTCAGAGTTCGGTGGAAAAGATCATCCTCACGGCCTCCGGAGGTCCCTTCCGCAGTACACCCGCCGACAGGCTGGCAAAGGTCACCCCGCTGGAGGCGCTCCGTCATCCCAACTGGAGCATGGGGAGCAAGATCACTATCGACTCCGCCACGCTCATGAACAAAGGGCTCGAGGTGATTGAAGCACACTGGCTATTCGGCACACCCGGCGAAAAGATCGACGTGCTCGTCCATCCGCAGTCAATAATCCATTCAATGGTACAGTTCACTGACGGATCAATCAAGGCCCAGCTTGGTGTGCCTGACATGAGGCTGCCGATAATTTATGCCCTGACATATCCCGAAAGGGTAATAACCGAGCTTCCGCGGCCGTCGCTTGCAGAGATTGGTACCCTCACCTTCGAGGAGCCGGATGAAAACCGCTTCCGTTGCCTGCCACTGGCACGCAGTTCCCTGAAGAGCGGAGGCAACATGCCATGCGCCCTGAACGCAGCCAATGAGGTGGCCGTTGCAGCATTCCTTCAGGAGAAAATAGGATTCAATGACATAGCCGCAACCGTAGAGCATGTCCTGGGGAAAACTCTGTTCAACAGCGAAGCATCAATGGATGTCTATGAGGATACAGACGCCAGGAGCAGGATCCTCGCCACAGAGTACATAAGTAAAACGAATAGAAAATGATTGTTCTTATCAAGATATTGCAGCTGTTGCTGTCGCTTTCAATTCTGGTCATAGTACATGAGTTCGGCCACTTTGTCTTTGCCCGTCTGTTCAAGACGAGGGTGGAGAAATTCTACCTCTTTTTCGACTGGCCCTGGGCAATCTTCAAGCGTAAATTCGGGGATACGGAATATGGTA
Source organism: Bacteroidales bacterium UBA1458 (assembly GCA_002325785.1). Lineage (GTDB taxonomy): Bacteria > Bacteroidota > Bacteroidia > Bacteroidales > VadinHA17 > SR-FBR-E99. The sequence continues at coordinate 27,257 of DCSU01000052.1, forward strand.
TTGGCATGATCCCCCTTGGAGGATATGTGAAGATCTCCGGCATGATAGACGAGTCTATGGACAAGGAGCAGATGAAACAGCCACCGCAGCCCTATGAGTTCAGATCGAAGCCGTCATGGCAGCGACTCCTGATCATGCTTGGAGGGGTCTTTTTCAACTTTATATTTGCCCTTATCATCTATGTGGGGGTTCTCAGCGTTTGGGGTGAGACCTACCTGGCCGCATCAAACGTCAAATACGGAATCCTGACTGACTCAACAGGCTACGCCATGGGCCTCCGCAACGGCGATAAGATTCTTTCCGTTGACGGAAAACCGGTTGACAACTTCTACGCAATCGTCCCTGACATTCTCCTCAATGAACGCGAGGTGATGACTGTTGACCGCGACGGAGCTATTGTTGATATACCCATTAAACGCGAGTACATACCGATACTGCTCAAAAACCCCGATATAATAGATGCAAGGATTCCTTTCGGTCCGTTTGTCATCTCCGAGGTTGCCGGCGAGTCACCCGCAGCTGCCGCCGGTCTTGCCGTCGGCGATGAGATCATTGCCCTTGACGGCAATCCCTTCATCTGGTATGACGAATTCCAGGCTTACCTCGCGGCGCACAGGGCAAATCCCGTTACGGTGTCAGTCCGGCGGGGAGAGGAGATGGAGGATATAACCGTAACAACCACTGAAGCCGGTATACTCGGTGTATTCCGGGAAGCGGGAAATGTGCTCGAGCTGAGTACAAAACATTATAGCTTTTTCGAAGCTATCCCTGCAGGTATTTCAAAGGGATGGAACACAACCTCAGACTATCTCAAGCAGTTCAAACTGATATTTGCCAAAGATACCAAAGCCTATGAATCACTGGGCGGGTTTATTACCATCGGAAGCATATTCCCGGACAGATGGAACTGGCAGTCATTCTGGAGCCTGACGGCTTTCCTGTCACTTATCCTGGCAGTGATGAATATCCTTCCAATTCCTGCCCTTGACGGCGGACATGTGATGTTCCTCATATTTGAGGTGGTCACAGGAAGAAAACCGAGCGATAAGTTCCTTGAATATGCGCAGATTGCAGGAATGATAATCCTCTTCGCTCTGCTGATCTTTGCAAACGGAAATGATATCCTCAAACTTATCAAAAAATGATAATTCACCGGTGACAAACATCGGTTACGAAAGAATTTGTACATTTGCACAAACAAATACTCTGTGAAATGGGAAAGATCGGACCTCTTGAAATTATCCTGATACTGGTGGTAGTGGTTTTAATGTTTGGCGGGCGCAAGATACCCGAACTGATGAAAGGCATAGGACAGGGGCTGAAAGAGTTTAAGAAAGCCAAGGAAACTGACGGTGCTGATACAAAGAAGGACGTCGGAGAAAATATCTAGGACTAAAATATCATTGGTATGAGCCTGCATGTGAGTGCAGGCTTTTTATTTCAAAAACAGGGCATTATGAGAATCCCTTCACTTTTCTTTTTACTGATAATGAGCGTCATGGCCTCCTGTGGCGACTCCTCGCTGACACGGACTCTTCCCAACGTCACCGGCACTACCGGTGAAGTTCTTGTTGTAATGGATAAAGCTTTGTGGGACGGCAATCCGGGAGAGGCCGTCAGGGAGCAGGTCAGTCCGGTAATCATAGGACTGCCGCAGCCTGAGCCGGCATTCACCATACTGCCGGTCAACCCGGCGGGATTCCGTGATATATTTGTTGCCCACCGTAACATCTTAATAGTAAAGACGGAGAGCGGGAAGACAGAGCCGGAAGTGGTTTATACCAGGAACAAATGGGCAGAGACACAGATTGTGGTAACAGTCACCGGTCAGGATTCAGAGTCATTGGCAGATTGCATAAGGAAGAACGGTGAAGCAATAAGGCAGAGCATCAATGATGCAGAGAGAGAGAGACTCACCTCATGGCTTGCGAAATCAGCAGGGAAGGAGAGGAGCATTGTCATATCCGGCGATAAAAGCTGGGAGCTGATCCTTCCCTCAGGATACAAGCCGGATTTTAACCGTGAAGGGATCATGATGGTCTCAGCCGAGACTCCCTCAACAACACAGTCAGTGATAGTCTCCGTCACTGAACGGATGACCTCGCGCATAGGATGTATCGAGCTTGCCAACCTCACGGAAAAGGTCACCTCGGCAGAGGTTAAAGGCCCGGACGGAGGGTCATTCATGGTCATTGAGAAACAGATTCCCGTCAGTTGCCGTTCATTCCGGCGACAGGGAACCGACTACATTGAGATGAGAGGCTTATGGACTCTTGAGGGAGGCTTCATGGGCGGCCCGTTCATCTCTTATGCATTCATTGACGAAGAGACATCACGTGCCGTTGTGGTCACGGGCTTCGTATATGCCCCCAGGGAAGAGAAAAGGGAACTGCTTCGCCAGGTGGAGGCGCTGATGTATACCCTCAGAAAATCGTCCTGAAAGCCAGCCACTGCTCTGACACACAGTAAAAAGTCACTTCCGGGGCAATCCGCATAAATATTTTGGTCCTCCGGCTCTCTGAATTAATACTCGCGGGGCAATCCGAATGCGCAGTCATTCCCCGGGCTTATCAACGGGCATATATCTCTGATCTCTCCTCACCGCTATGAAGCCGGCATCACTGATTATCTGCTTCATTGTCTCCGGATCAACCCGGAACGGGTCACCGGCCGCACTGACCACATTCTCTTCAATCATCACCGATCCCAGGTCATTGGCACCGCCGTGCAGTGATATCATTGCCGTCTCTTTGCCCACAGTGAGAATTGACGACTGCAGGTTTGGGATATTGTCAAGCACAAGCCGGCTGATGGCTATCATCCTGATATAATCAGATGCAGGTACATTACTGTGAATGCCGTCTTTCTCGGCAAGCCTGGTGCCACGGTCCATGAATGGCCAGGGTATGAAGGTAACAAAGCCGTCATGGCCTTCTGGTTTTATATCCTGCAGCTGGCGCAGTAGCACCAGGTGTTCAATCCTCTCCTCCACCGTCTCGGCATGGCCGAACATCATGGTGGCTGATGTGGGCAGGTTCAGCCGGTGAGCCTCCCGCATCACCCCCAGCCACTCGGCCGTGGTGGCCTTGGCAGGGGAGACGATCCTCCTGACCCTGTCAGACAGTATCTCCGCTCCTGCACCCGGGAGAGAATCGAGGCCTGCTTCATGCAACGCCTTGAGTACGTCGCGGTAGCTCAATCGCTCTGCGCGTGCCAGCCATGCCACCTCCGGAGGACCGAGGGCGTGGAGCTTGATGCCGGGCCAGCGTTGCTTGAGCCTTCTGAAGAGATCAGTATAAAAATCAAGTCCCAGGGAGGGGTTCATGCCGCCCTGGAGCAGCAGCTGGTCGCCCCCGAGTGCCAGTAACTCCTCTATCTTGCGGTCATACTCCTCATCGGTTGTAACATAGGCGTCATCACTCTTTGATGTGCGGCAGAAATTGCAGAACCGGCACTGCGAGAAGCATATGTTGGTTATGTTCACATTGCGGTCAATGATCCAGCCCACCTTGTTACCGGGATTCATCCGGCGCCGGACGCCGTCGGCAAGGTGCATAAGCATGGACAGGGGAGCCTCTTGCCACAGGAGGAGTGCCTCCGGGGGAGTGATTCTCACGCCGTCCTGAATCTTGCTGTATAATTGTTCTGTAACACCCATTTTATCGCATCCTGCGCTTTGCCACAGGGGAGAGCAAAGGTAATACTTTAAAGCTAAATCATTCAATAATTTCATTAACTTTACCACCCCGGACAGCCTCTTTGCTGTTCACCAGACAGGAATTACAATGGAAAGAAAACCTATAATTGCAGGCATAACGCAGGGTGATATCAACGGCATCGGCTATGAGATCATTATGAAGGCCATGGCTGATTCATCCATCACCGATCTCTGCGTACCGGTGGTCTACGGCTCGCCGAAAGTAGCGGCATACCATCGCAAGGTGCTTAATGTTACCAACTTCAATTTCAACAGCATAAAGACCGTCGCAGAGGCTCATCCCAAAAAGGTCAACCTGGTCAACTGCCTCGGTGATGAGGTGCGTGTTGAGCTGGGAAAATCGACCCCGGAAGGAGGAGAGGCTTCTCTAGCTGCCCTCGAGTGCGCTGTAGCTGACCTTATCGGCGGAAAGATTGACGTGCTGGTGACGGCTCCAATAGACAAACATAACATTCAGTCGGACAAGTTCAGGTTTACGGGTCATACTGACTACCTGAAAGCGAAGGTCAATGCACCCGAGGTGCTGATGCTCATGCTCTGTGAGTGCATGAAGATAGGGTTCGTCACAGAGCATCTGCCTCTGAGGGATGTCCCGGGCGCAATCACCATCAGACATATTCTGGAAAAACTGAGATTGCTGAACCGGTCCCTGTTGCAGGACTTTGCCATCCGTGGTCCGCGTATCGGTGTTCTGAGCCTCAATCCTCATGCCGGCGACAGTGGTCTTCTTGGATCTGAGGAGAATGATATCATCATCCCGGCCATCACCAAAGCCAATGAGGAGGGGATACTTGCCTTCGGGCCCTATTCGTCAGACGGGTTTTTTGGTTCAGGAGCCTTCAGCCGTTTTGACGCAGTACTCGCTATGTACCATGACCAGGGAATGAGCGCCTTCAAAGCCCTTGCCTTTGATACCGGAGTCAATTTCACTGCCGGACTGCCGGTCATAAGAACCTCCCCGGTTCATGGGACCGCCTTTGACATTACCGGAAAGAATGAAGCTTCCGGCAACTCGATGCTTCAGGCTATCTACGCGGCATGTGATATCTACCGCAACAGGCAGATGTATGAGGAAATGGCGCGCAACCCGCTTCAACCCCAGAAGATTGAGATTCATGCTGACCGTGATCATGTAGATGAGCTGCCTCCTGAGACGGAAAATTACGACCACAACATATGATCGACTACATAACCGGTACTGTCACCGGGCTGAACCCTGCCTTCGTGGTGGTGGAATGCGGTGGAATTGGTTACAATATCAATATCTCCCTGAACACTTATGCTGCTATAGATAAGGCGGTTACTTGCAAGATCCTGATCCACGAATCCATCCGTGAGGATGCCCATCTGCTCTTCGGTTTTGCCACGGAGGAGGAGCGGGATCTGTTCAGGCAGCTGATAAGCGTTTCAGGTGTCGGCGCCGGCACCGCCCGCATGATGCTTTCATCAGTCAGACCGGGTGATCTTCGCGAGGCGATTACCGGGGGTGATGTCAGCACTCTCAAGGCTGTCAAGGGCATAGGATTGAAGACGGCTCAAAGGATAATTGTAGACCTGAAAGATAAATTAGGAAAACATGTTGGATCCGGTGAAATTATTGCGTTTTCCGACAATACTGCACGTGAAGAAGCGTTATCTGCTTTAGTGATGCTTGGATTTGCCAGGATCAGCGCCATTAAGGTTATTGACAACCTCCTGAAGGAGACCAGAACACTCCCGGTGGAGGAGTTAGTGAGGAGGGCGCTGAAACTGTTATAAAACAGAGGTGCCGGATTGCAGTTTTCGTTACGAAATAGAGGTCTTTTGATCAGGGTGGGGCTATTTACTGTCCTGACCCTCTTTTGTGTGAATATTAATGCCCAGACCAGTGCCGGAGATACACTACCTGCACTTCAGGCTGACCCGGCCTTCCCTTGGGAGGCAAAGAGATCATCCCCGCTCTACCTCAATAACCCCTCCAACATCACAACCAAAGTTGAGTATGACGGCCGTAATAACCGGTATATTATCTACCGGAAAATAGGTGAGCTCGACTACCGCAGGCCGGTATACATGAGCCCTGACGAGTACCGCAAGTTTGAGTTTGACCAGGCCATGCGTGAATACTGGGATGCCAGCCTCAGGGGAGATGCTTCGGGCTTCAGATCATCACTAATTCCCCAGATAGAGGTGGGAGGGGAGACCTTTGACAGGATCTTCGGCAGCAATGTCATAAATATCGTACCGCAGGGTTCGGCTGAACTGATCTTCGGGGTCAACATCTCACACACGGAAAACCCGACACTGTCAGAGCGACTGCGCACAATCCCTACCTTCGACTTCCAGGAAAAGATACAGATGAATGTCACCGGTACCATAGGTGACAAGATGCAGCTCGGCATCAATTACAACACCGAGGCGATGTTCGAGTTCGAGAACCGCACCAAACTCGAGTATTCCGGCAAGGAAGACGAGATCATTAAAAAGATCGAAGCGGGAGATGTGACGCTGCCACTGAACGGAACCCTTATCACCGGCAGTTACAGCCTCTTCGGCCTTAAGACAGAACTGCAGTTTGGCAAGCTGACAATGACCACGGTCTTTTCACAGCAGAAAGGCGAGTCATCAGTGGTGGAGGTCAAGGGAGGATCACAGCTGAGCGATTACGAGATCACTGTTGATGATTATGAGGCCAATCGCCATTTTTTCCTGGCACAGGAGTTCAAAAATAATTTTGACCTGTCACTGGAGAACCTGCCCATAGTCAGCACCGGTATCAACATTGAGAAGATAGAGGTCTGGGTCACCAATGAGACCAGCCGGTTTGAGGACGTGAGCAACCGCAATATTGTCGCATTCCTTGACCTTGCGGAGAACCAGGGTACCCTTTATAACACCATCCCTGACTTCCAGGGTGTTCCCGGGGCCCCGTTGAATCCGGCCAACAGCAGCAACGGACTCTATGAGGAGCTGAACACAACATATGACGGTGTCAGGAACATCGACCAGGTGGCTGATGAGTTCGCGGCTCTCTACCCGGCATTTCAGATAGGGCGCGACTATGAGAAGATTGAGAACGCACGAAAACTGACTGAAAGAGAGTATACCGTCAACAGGCAGCTGGGCTATATCTCCCTGAATGTGGCTCTGAACAATGACGAGGTTCTGGCAGTGGCCTATGAATACACCTACAACGGGGCTGTTTTCAAAGTGGGTGAGTTTTCAACCGACGGTATTAC
>DCSU01000052.1:34208-48899 GCA_002325785.1 Bacteroidales bacterium UBA1458
TGGGGGCTTATGATGAAAAACATCTACAACATCGGATCAGGGAGGAATGAAGCAAAAAATTTCGAAGTCAATATACTCTACCGTGATGACAAGACCGGCAGCTCACTGAACTACCTGCCCGGCACGCCGCTTGACGGTAAGGTACTGCTTCAGGCACTGGGTCTCGATCAGCTCAACTCACAGCTTGACAGGGAGCCCGACGGCCTGTTCGACTTTGTTGACGGTATCACCGTGATGGCTGAAAAAGGAAGGATAATTTTCCCGGTACTGGAGCCCTTTGGGCGGCACCTGCTGAAATACATCACTGACCCCGAGCAGATCAGGAAATATGTTTTCACTGAACTCTATGACTCCACCCAGACGGTTGCCAGGCAGATGGCTGAGAAGAACAAGTACCTCCTCAGCGGCCAGTTCACCTCAGCTTCAGGGTCAGAGATCAGACTCAATGTAGCCAATATACCCGAGGGCTCCGTCAAGGTCACAGCCGGGGGTGTAACACTCACTGAGAACGTTGATTACACCGTCGACTACAACATGGGGTCAGTCAAGATCATCAATTCAGCCCTCAATGAGTCACAGACACCTGTGCAGGTTTCTCTTGAAAGCAACCAGTTCTTCGGGCTCCAGACAAAGACCCTTATTGGCACACACCTGAACTACAGGTTTTCCGACAGGTTCAACCTCGGCGGTACTGTGCTCAGACTGACGGAGAGGCCCTATACCCAGAAGGTCACCTATGGCGAGGACCCGATATCAAACACCATATATGGCTTTGATGCATCATACCGTGCAGAATCACAGTTACTTACAAATGTCATCGACTGGATTCCGTTCATAGAGACAAACGCGCCGTCATCAATAAACTTCTTTGGGGAGTTTGCCCACCTGGTACCTGGTCACAGCAGGGCCATAACCTCTGCAGGTGCGGTATATATCGATGATTTCGAAGCGAGTGAAATCTCGCTGGACCTTCGAGCTTTCAATGCATGGTCCCACTCAAGCGTGCCGCAGGGGCTTGATCATCTGTTCCCGGAAGCAAAACTGAGCAAGGACATAAGGTCCGGGTTCAACAGGGCTAAGATAGCATGGTATGTCATTGATCCACTGTTTCTCAGGAACGGTTCAACCACGCCAGGCCATATAAGGGCCAATCCTGACCTGCAGTCAAGCCATTATGTCAGGGAGATATATGAAACGGAGATATTCCCGTATAAAGAATCCGCCAGCGGCATACCCACCAACATCTCTGTGCTCAACGTTGCCTTTTATCCCTCAGAGAGGGGTCCCTACAACTTCAACGTGATCCCTGACGGCTACTCCGCCGGCCTCAGTAGCGATGGGCTCCTGAACTCCCCTCGCACTCGCTGGGGAGGCATGATGCGGGAACTGCTCACAAATGACTTCGAGTCAGCCAATATTCAGTATATCAAGTTCTGGGTCATGGATCCCTTCGCTGAGAACGTTGACCATGAGGGGGGAGATCTGTACTTCAACCTTGGTAACATTTCGGAGGATATACTTCGTGATTCACGCAAACAGTTTGAGAATGGGCTGCCTACCTCTCCGCTGCTGGTAAATGTTGATACCACTGTATGGGGACGGGTGCCAACGGTGCAGGCGGTGGTCCATGCGTTCGACAACAACATTGAATCACGCCGCTACCAGGATGTGGGTCTTGACGGCCTGAGCAACGAAGACGAACTGTTGTTTTTTGACAGTTATCTTCAGACAGTAGGTGCCGTGGTGAGCCCTGAGGTACTGGATAAAATCTTTGAAGACCCGTCAAATGATGACTTTCATTATTTCAGGGGTTCAGACTACGACCTTCTGCAACTGGGGATCCTGGAGAGATACAAGAAGTTCAACGGCACTGACGGCAACTCTCCCACCTCTGAGATGTCTGATGAATCATATCCCACCAGCGGCACTACATTGCCTGACATGGAGGATATTAATCGTGATAACACCCTGAGTGAGACTGAGAGTTACTATCAGTACCATGTGAGCCTGAGGCCGGAAGACATGGTTGTGGGCAGGAACTTCATTGTTGATGAGATTGAGTATAACGCCACCCTTGCCAACGGTATAAAGTCGCCTGTAAAGTGGTACCAGTTTAAGATTCCTATAACTGATTATGAGAGGATTGTAGGATCGATACGCGATTTCAAGTCGATCAGGTTCTTACGTATGTATATGCGCAACTTTGATGAGGAGGTCATCATGCGTTTTGCACGCCTTGAGCTTGTCAGGTCCGAGTGGCGCAAGTACAATATCGCCTTCTTCGAAGGAGGGGAGCGCATCACTATTCCAGAGGAGGAAGACGGCACATTCGAGATCAGTTCGGTAAGCATTGAGGAGAACGCCGGCAAGGAGCCTGTGAACTATGTGCTGCCTCCGGGCTTTGATCGGGTTATAGACCCGGCCAACCCGCAGCTGAGGCAGCTCAACGAGCAGTCAATGGTGCTTCGTGTCAGGGATCTGGCTGACGGAGACGCGAGGGCAACATACAAGAGCGTCACGCTTGACATGCGTCAGTACCGCAGGCTGAAGATGGAGGTGCATGCCGAGGCTCTGATAGGCGAGCCACTCCTTGATGACGAGGTCACCGTATTCATAAGGCTCGGGTCGGACTACAAGGGTAACTTCTATGAGTATGAGATCCCTCTGAAGCTCACCCCTTACGGCAGGTACAACAATGACAGTGAGGAGCAGAGAGAGGTAGTATGGCCCAAACTCAACAGGCTCGACATAGACCTGGGGCAATTGCTTGAGGCTAAGCAGGCGCGTGATGCCGCCATGCGTGAGAGCGGCTCAACACTCAGTGAGGCTGATATCTATTCTATCTATGCTGACGGCGCCCGTATCTCTGTCAGCGGCAACCCCAACCTAAGCAATGTGAGGGTGGTGATGGCCGGCGTCAGAAACCCCATCAGAACGCGTGACCCGCAGAATGATGACGGCGCTCCCAGATCAGCAGAGGTGTGGATCAATGAGCTTCGCCTGAGCGATTTCCGGGAGGAAGGGGGATGGGCTGCCAATGCCCAGATGCAGGCACGCCTGGCTGACCTGGGTACGCTGAACCTGGTGGGACAGACAAGCACCCCGGGATGGGGCAGCATAGACAAGAAGGTCAATGAGCGAAGCATGGAACAGGTGATCCAGTATGACCTGTCGTCAAACCTGGAGCTTGGCAAGTTCTTTCCTGAAAAGGCCGGCATACGTATCCCCGTCTATATGGGATACTCCGAGAACCGCATCAGGCCGCAGTACGATCCGCTTGACCCGGACATTGAACTGGACGCATCACTGGACAACGCCCGCTCAAGGGCGGAGCGTGATTCAATCCTCAATCTGGCAGAGCAGTACACGCGACGGCGGACACTGACAGTCAGCAACGCGGGCACAACAAAAAGAGGAGAGAAACCCCATGCATGGGACCCTGCAAACGTCACGGTGAGCTATGCCTTCAACGAACTTTATAACACCGCTACCAGAACGGAAGTGGACGTGGAGAGGACATACCGGGGAGGGATAGCCTATGATTTTGATGCCAGACCGAAGAACTTCACTCCCTTCCAGAAATCGGGTCTCTTCAACTCTCAGGTGTTCAGGCTGATCAAGGACTTCAACGTCTACCTCTTCCCGAAGCATATCACTGTGAGAACCGACCTCTACAGGTATTACAATGAGGTGAAGACGCGCAATATCAATAACCCTGACCTTCTCATTGCACCTGTCTTTACCAAGGATTTCCAGTGGACCCGGTTCTATGACATCAAGTATGACATCACCAAGCAGATGAAGGTCGATTTCACTGCCAGCAGCATTGCACGCATTGATGAACCGGCGGGCGGGGTGGACAGGAGACGTTATCCTGAGCTCTTTGACGCATGGCGAGACTCGGTCATGACCAACCTTTCGAACCTGGGTCGTACAACGAACTATTATCACCTGCTGAATCTCAACTACAATATCCCTGTCAACAAGCTGCCGCTGCTCTCATGGGTGACCTCCAACGCGAGGTACAGTGCCAGGTACGACTGGCTTGCAGGTACCATTTTCCCGGATTCTGTCAACATTATTCCCGGCAACACCATCAAGAACTCTAACAACGGGCAGTTCACCCTTCAGGCCAATCTTACCAACCTCTACAGCAAGATCAAATTCCTGAAGGAGATAGAGGCTACCACGCAGCCTGGTGCGAAAAANNTAGCGCATGAGTCTCGGATATGAGGAGGTGACCCATTCGCGGAGAGGGATACCTCTCAGGGCCGGCAAGGCAAGAATTATCAACCATAACCTCAAGACAAAGGATGTCACGGTAACCGTTACTGCACCTGACGGTACTGTTGTCAGCGGCAAGTTTGATGTTGTATCTGACATGAGAATTGACTTCATAGCCGATAGTGCTGTCACCAATGCCAGTTTTGACATCAAGGGGAGGGTTGAGAAAAAACCCGGCGTGGCAAATGTGGCGGGGCGTTACCTTATACGCGGCCTGATGGCTTTGCGCAATGTCTCGGCAACATACACCATTGAGCAGGGGCACATCCTTCCCGGCTATTTGCCCGGGACCACCTTCCTGGGTCAGCAGAGTACCGGTGGCATGCTGTCACCCGGCTGGCGCTTTATTGCCGGCCTGACCGATGAACGCTTCTTTGATGAGGCAGTGATTAACGGATGGATAACCACCGACACCCTTCTCAACAATGCAGCTGCATACAGTGAGCGTGAACAGCTCAACCTGAGGGCTAACATCGAACCATTCCCGGGGCTACGGATAGACCTGACCGGCGACCGCCGGTATTCGGAGACCGTTTCGTCATACCTCAGGGCTGACTACAACGGGAACTTCCCGGACAGCACCAGGAACACCCGTACTACGGGTAACTTCACCATATCAGTTGTCTCATGGGGTACGGCCTTTGAGAAAATACCGAAGTCCGGCGAATATGTCTCTCAGACCTTTGAGCAGTTCCGGGCTAATACAGTTATCATTTCGCAGCGCAGGGGTTCGGAGCGCAACCAGGCCGACAACTCTTACGATCCCGGGTTTGATCCTGTCACCGGCGAACAGGTGACGGGTCCATATGCCAGCGGTTACGGGCTCACCTCCAGCGAGGTGCTTGTCCCTGCATTTATTGCCGCCTACACGAAGAGAGATGCTGGTAAGATATCACTGTCACCGTTCCCTTCGGCCCTTCATATGATGCCGAACTGGAGGATCAACTTCGAAGGCCTGACTAAATTTGAGGCAGTAAGAAAGGTGTTCAACTCGGTGAGCCTTTCGCACCAGTACAGGTCAACCTATACCATCGGCTCGTTCAATACAAGCCTCTATTATGATCCGGATGAATCAGGCATTAGCAGGATAAGAGACCTGAAATCGAACTTCATACCAATGTATGAGATCAACACCATCACCATCAATGAGCAGTTCTCACCGTTCATTAACATTGATCTCGGCTGGAAGAACTCACTGACAACAAGGATCGAATACCGGAAGTCGCGCACCGTGACCCTTAACCTGACGAGTAACCAGGTGGCTGACATACGGAATGAAGAGATCACCATTGGCGCAGGCTACAGGTTTGATGATGTTGCCATTTTACTGCGGTCACGAACCGGACAGCGGGCACTTGAGAGCGACCTCAACCTGAAACTTGATCTTTCCATAAGAGACAACAAGACACTGGCGCGCAAGCTGATAGAAGAGGTGAACCAGCCTGTTGCAGGTCAGCGGGTATTCACCATTGGCGCTACGGCTGACTATGTGCTGAGCGACAGGTTTAATCTTCAGATTTATGCTGATCATTCGATGAATGACCCGTTTGTGGCTAACACATTCCTGACCTCAAATACCAACTTCGGGTTCAGCCTCAGGTTCACCCTGGTCCAGTGACCCGGCGAGGTAAGAGATTAAAAAAAGCGGTTATCAGGGTTTAAATTCTAAAAAAGATGTATTTTTGACAACCTGAGATCTGAAGATCAAAGTCTAACAAATTAAAATATCTAGCGATGAATGTTCCCGCAAATCTGAAGTACACCAAGGATCATGAGTGGGTTCTTGTAAAAGGCAATGAAGCTGTAGTAGGCATAACCGATTTTGCTCAGCATGAGCTGGGTGATATCGTTTTCATAGAGATCGAAACCGTAGGGGAGAAGCTGGGTCACGGTGAAGTTTTCGGAACAGTGGAAGCCGTCAAGACCGTTTCTGACCTGTTCATGCCATTGAGCGGGACTGTCAAAGAGAAGAATGAAGATCTCGAAACCGGAGCAGAGCTCGTCAACTCTGATCCCTACGGCAAAGGATGGATGATAAAGGTGGAGATTGACGACGCGTCAGAACTCGACGCTCTTCTTGATGCAGAAGCTTACAAGAAGCTGATAGGAGCATAACCACAAATCAGGATAAATAAAAAAAAGCTGCCCGAGGGCGGCTTTTTTTATTTGCGATTTGCGANNCGACAATCGACAATCGACAATTCTACAAGGTTTTCTTCACCGATACGGTCTGGTACCCTTCGATGACGTCGCCGACATTGATGTCATTGAAGCCGTCAATGTTCAGGCCGCATTCATATCCAGATGTAACCTCCCTGACGTCATCCTTGAACCGTTTGAGTGAACCCAGGTCGCCGGTGTGAATAACGATACCGTCACGTATCACACGTATTTTTGTATTACGGGTAATCTTACCGTCGCGAACGAAGCATCCGGCTACAGTGCCTACTTTACCAATCCTGAACACCTCGCGTACCTCAACGGTGGCGATGATCTCTTCCTTGATCTCCGGAGAGAGCATGCCCTCCATGGCGGCCCTGATCTCCTCAATGGCATCATAGATGATTGAATAGAGACGGATGTCAATACCCTCCTTCTCAGCCAGTTTCCTGGCGCTTAGTGAAGGCCTCACCTGGAAGCCCAACACCACGGCGTTGGAGGCAGCAGCAAGAAGGATATCGGATTCGGATATCTGTCCCACGGCCTTGTGGATGATGTTGACCTGAATCTCTTCGGTTGAGAGCTTGATCAGTGAATCACTCAGAGCCTCTACGGATCCGTCAACATCGCCCTTGACAATAATATTGAGCTCCTGGAAGTTCCCTATCGCTATACGGCGTCCGATCTCATCGAGGGTGATATGCTTCTGGGTACGGAGTCCCTGTTCCCTCTGCAGCTGTGCTCTCTTGGTGGCAATATCCTTAGCCTCCTTGTCGGATTCCATGACATTGAATTTGTCACCGGCCTGCGGGGCTCCGTTAAGGCCAAGGATTAGCGCCGGCATAGCAGGTCCGGCCTCCGTCACCTTCACGTTGCGCTCATTATACATGGCTTTTATATGCCCGTAGCAGCTTCCTGCAAGCACTACATCTCCCACCTTGAGTGTTCCGGCTTTGACAAGCACTGTTGCCACGAAGCCGCGTCCCTTGTCAAGTGACGATTCAATCACAGTACCCAGGGCCAGCTTTTCAGGGTTGGCTTTCAGTTCAAGCATCTCTGCCTGGAGAAGGATCTTCTCAAGAAGGAGATCGATGTTGATACCGCTTTTGGCCGATATCTCCTGAGACTGGTATTTGCCGCCCCACTCTTCCACCAGGAAGTTCATTGTGGCAAGTTCCTCACGTATTTTGTCGGGATTGGCAGTCTGCTTATCGATCTTGTTGATTGCAAATATAATTGGTACTCCTGCGGCATGGGCGTGGTTGATTGCCTCGCGGGTCTGCGGCATCACGCCGTCATCAGCCGCCACAACTATAATGACAATGTCAGTAATCTGGGCTCCCCTGGCACGCATGGCCGTGAAAGCCTCATGACCGGGAGTATCAAGGAAAGTTATTACTTTTCCGTTATCAAGCATCACCCTGTATGCACCTATATGCTGGGTTATTCCACCGGCTTCACCTGCAATGACGTTGGTGTTCCTGATATAGTCAAGCAGTTTTGTCTTACCGTGGTCAACGTGTCCCATGACCGTCACAATTGGCGGGCGCGGCTCGAGGTTTGATGCATCGTCCTCAACTTCCCTGACTGCCTCCTGCAACTCGGCGCTGACAAACTCAACCCCGAAGCCGAACTCTTCAGCCAGCATGGCCATCGTTTCGGCGTCAAGTCTCTGGTTGATTGATACTATCAGGCCGAGGCTCATGCATGTCGAAATGATATCTATTACCGGCACATCCATCATTATTGCCAGCTCGTTGACAGAGACGAACTCGGTGACCTTGAGGGTGCTCTTTTCGAGTTCCATCTTGTCGGTATCATCCTTCATTCTCTGGCTGACAGCGTCTCTCTTGTCACGACGGTACCTGGCCACCTTCGACTTGCTCTTGCTCATGAGCAGGTTGACATCCCTGATGTTCTTGTCAACATCATCCTTGTCGACCTCTGGTCGCAGTGTGCGGAATGACTTCTTCCTGTCGCCTCCGCGGTGATCGGTCCTCGGCGGAGCCTTCTTATCTTTTTTCGGATCTGTTGAGGGTGCAGGCGCCGAGGCATCTACTGCAACCTTTTCACGAGGTTTGGGTTTTATGCGTTCACGCTTCTTCCTGTCCTCATGCTTCTGACGTGCTTCGTTGGCCTGGTCACGACTTTTCTTGACCTCCGGTACCAGAATAATCTTGTCAACAATCTTCGGTCCGGCCAGTCTTTCATAGCCCGGACGGTATATCTCGGTCTCCTTTGGTTCAGGAGCGGTCACCGGTGCTTCAGGGGCGGGAGGCTCCACTGCCACCGGGGCAGGTGTCTCGGCTACCGGCTCGGGCTTGCTCACTGCGGGCTTGCCCATTTCAGGCTTAGCCTCGGCTTTGGCGGCTGCCAGCCTGGTTGCGGACTTACCGGGTTTGGTTTTCAGTTTGTCGAGATCAACCTTTCCTACGACTTTCGGCTGCCTTGAATCTGAAGGTGCTTCAGGTGCAACGGGCTCAGGTAAGGGCTCAGGTGCAACAGTTTTTTCCACAGGGGCTTCGGGTTCTTGCTTTGCCGGTTTTGCAGGCGGAGTAAGATCAACTTTGCCAACGGTTTTGATCTCCGGCTTCCTGATCTCAGTACGGAGGTCAAGATGCTTCTTGACCCCTGAGATGTCTGTGATGAGAAACTCCTCATCAGGTTCGCCACTGTCACCTGTCTTACCGGACTCCATGTCATCTATGGAGAGTGACTTCTTGGGTGTAATCTTCTCCTTGAGAGCCAATTTCTCGGCATCCTTTTTTACACTGAGGTCGCCGCTGTACTCTTTGACTATCAGCGCATAACCCTCAGGCGGAATTTTGCCGTTGGGATCAGTGCTTATGTCAAACCCCTTTTTGTGAAGGAATTCGACAATAGTCTGTATCCCGACATTGAATTCGCGGGCTGCCTTGCTTAAACGTATGGCCTTCTTGTCTTCAGTCATATACCTTTATGATAACCTCTTAATAAGTCTTATGTCGTTTGTCCCTTAGCGGGAAAGCCGGTTATTCCTTGTCAAATTCTGACCTGAGGATATTAACAACTTCCTTGATAGTCTCCTCTTCCAGGTCTGTTCTCTTAACCAGGTCATGTATCGTCAGCCTGAGTACGCTACGGGCAGTGTCACATCCGATAGCCTTAAGCTCATCAATGATCCATCCTTCGATCTCATCAGCGAACTCATCAAGAGAGACGTCTTCCTCATCCTCATTATCCGGTTCGCGGTAAACTTCTATGTCATAACCGGTAAGCTGGCCGGCAAGCTTGATGTTCAGACCGCCCTTACCGATGGCAAGTGAGACCTCACTGGGCTTCAGGTAGATCTCAGCCTTTTTGTCCGCTTCAATAAGTTTGATAGATGTTATCTTGGCGGGGTTAAGGGCCCTGCTGATGAAGAGCTGAATATTTGATGTGTAGTTGATAACATCAATGTTCTCATTCCGGAGTTCACGCACTATTCCGTGGATCCTTGAACCCTTCATACCTACGCATGCACCTACCGGGTCAATGCGTTCATCATATGATTCCACTGCCACCTTGGCTCTCTCGCCGGGAACCCTGACAATCTTCCTGATGGTTATCAGACCGTCAAAGATCTCAGGCACCTCAAGCTCAAAGAGTCTCTCGAGGAAGACCGGAGATGTGCGGCTGAGGATGATGTTGGGGGTGTTGTTCTTCATCTCAACCCTGATTACCACCGCGCGGATGGTGTCACCCTTGCGGAAATGGTCGGAGGGTATCTGTTCGGGTTTTGGCATGATTAGCTCATTGCCGTCATCATCAAGGACCAGCGTCTCGCGCTTCCACACCTGGTAGACCTCGCCGGTGACGATGTCGCCGATGCGGTCCTTGTATTTCAGATAGATATTGTTTTTTTCCAGGTCAAGGATACGTGCCACCAGGTTCTGCCTCAGCGCCAGTATCGCCCTGCGCCCGAAATCAAGGAACTTGACCTCGTCGGAAACCTCTTCGCCCACCTCATAGTCCTCATCAACCTTGTGAGCCTCGGTGAGGGGAATCTGGGTGTTAGGATCGGTGAACGCGTCATCTTCCACAACTTCCCGGTTACGCCAGATCTCGAAGTCGCCCTTGTCAATATTGACAATGATGTCAAAATTATCAGCTGTGCCATATTTCTTGGCAAGCATACCCCTGAATACATCCTCAAGCACACTCATCATGGTGGGCCTGTCAATATTCTTCAGCTCCTTGAACTCTGAAAAAGTATCTATGAGATTAACGTTTTCCATTGTGGTAATCTGTTCTGTTATTTGAATGATATAATTACTTTAACTGACTTAACATCCTCAAAATTAAATGATCTGACTGTAGAAACAACCTCCTTGTTCTTCTGCCGGGTCTCCACCCTCAGATCAAATCCTCCCTTTGTGACATTCATCAGGGTCCCTTTTTCACGGTCGCCTTCATTTGTCACCACATCAACCATTCTGCCTTCGTTCTTCAGGTACTGCCCGGAAACGAGGAGAGGCATCTCAAGGCCGGGAGATGAGACATTCAGCTCATAGTCGCCACCTTCTTCACCGAGCTCACCGGTGATGAATTTGCTCAGCAATGCGCAGTCTTCAATTCTCACGCCTTCCGGTCTGTCAATGAGGACAGTGATACGTCCGGTGCTGCTCAGCCTCACATCAACGAGGAACATGCCGGTGCCACTGATATGACCCTCTGCAAGTTTCCTGATATGATCCTTTGTAACCATAGTCTGATTTTTGATAACAAAATAGGGGACTTTTGTCCCCTAGGCCGTCCGTACCCTTCTATTCGGGTGCAAAGATAATATCATTTTTTCAATAATCAAAAGAAGGATGAGGGGAAAAATTTACAAGAGTGTTGTATCTGAAGCTTTTCTGAGCTGATTATGGAAACAATTGAATAAATTTGCTGGCATAAAATCTGTGCCGTTTTGACGAACAAGAGAAAGATCATCAATGACCCGGTTTACGGGTTTATAAGTCTTCCAAGCGATCTTATCCATGATCTGGTCAGTCATCCCTGGTTCCAGAGGCTTCGCAACATCAGGCAGCTCGGGCTGTCGAGCTATGTCTATCCGGGTGCGGTCCACAGCCGTTTTCAGCACAGTCTGGGCGCCATGTACCTTACGGGCCAGGCGGTGCATACACTCAGGACCAAAGGAATTGAGATATCTGTGGCGGAAGAGGAGTCAGTGCTGGCAGCTATACTGCTCCATGACATAGGCCACGGTCCCTTCTCCCATGCCCTGGAACATTCGCTGGTAGAGGAGATGCCCCATGAGATGATGTCTCTCCTCATCATGGAGGAGCTGAACCGCCAGACAGGCGGCAGGCTGACAAATGCCATTGCCATTTTTCGCGGAGAGTACCCCAGGAGATTCTTTCATGACCTGATTACAGGCCAGATGGATATGGACAGGATGGATTACCTTCGTCGCGACAGTTTTTTCACGGGTGTCATAGAGGGGTCAGTGGGCTCAGACAGGATCATCAGGATGCTGAACGTGGCCGACGACAGGCTGGTGGTGGATGAGAAGGGCATCTATTCCGTGGAGAAGTTTCTGATAGCCAGGCGTATGATGTACTGGCAGGTATATAACCACCGCACCGTGGTCTCGGCTGAAAAGCTACTTACCAGCCTGCTGGTCAGGGCAAGGGAGGTGACAGCAGCCGGCTTAAACCTTTTTGCCACTCCTGCGCTCGAATATTTTCTTCATGCCCGTCACAGAATTGAAAGTACAAGGGAGACGGCTGACCTGGTAAGACACTTCACCGATCTCGATGAGAGCGATATAATGTCTGCAACAAAAGTATGGATGTCATGCAGTGACAGGGTGCTGGCTGACCTCTGCAGGAGGTTGGTCAACAGGGATCTGCTGGGCATTGAACTGCAGCGTAACCCCTTTGACGAAGCCAGGGTGGAAGAGATGCGCAGGGAGGCTGAACGGATACTGCATCTGAAAAAGGATGAGGTGAAGTATTATGTGAACACAGGCGACGTATATAACCAGACCTATGCGCCCGGTACCCCGGAGGTGCGTATCCTGCTCAAGAACGGTACAACCAGCGATATAACCTCTGTGTCAGACCTGTTCGACAAGGAGGCATTGTCAGAGAAGGTGACCAAATATTACCTCTGTTACCCAAAAGAGATATTTTCAAATTAAACAATACGGATTATGGAATTTACAGCCGCAATGATTGCCGGACTACTTAACGGGACCATAGATGGTGATCCCGGGACAAAGCTCAATACGATAGCCAGGATTGAAGAGGGTCATGCCGGTGCCCTCTCTTTTCTGTCAAACCCCAAATATGAGCCATACATCTACACAACCGGGTCATCAGCTGTGCTGGTGAATAACGACTTCATTCCATCACGCGAGGTCTCTGCCACCCTGATCAGGGTGGCAGACCCCTACCAGGCTCTTGCCCGGCTGCTGACGATATATGACGAGCAGTCAAGACCGGTGAAGAAGGGAATACACCCCACAGCCGTCATTGAGGAGAGCGCTGTCATTGGCAAAGAGGTCTACATCGGGGCGCATGCATACGTGTCAGACAAGGCTGTAATAGGCGATGGCTGCAGTATCTATCCCAATGTGTACATCGGCGACAACGTCAGGACGGGAAGGAACTGCACCTTCCATCCGGGGGTGAAGGTCTACAGGGACTGTCTTATCGGGAATGACTGTATCATTCATGCGGGGGCGGTGATTGGATCTGACGGCTTCGGTTTTGCCCCGGTCAGCGATGCCAATTATATGAAGATACCACAAATAGGGAATGTCATTTTGGAAGACAGCGTGGAGATAGGCTCCAACACGTGCATTGAC
The DNA here is from genome assembly GCA_002325785.1 of Bacteroidales bacterium UBA1458. Taxonomy (GTDB): domain Bacteria; phylum Bacteroidota; class Bacteroidia; order Bacteroidales; family VadinHA17; genus SR-FBR-E99. Next base: position 47,488 of record DCSU01000052.1, read on the forward strand.
AGGGCCACAATGGGGTCAACCGTTATCCGGCGGGGGGTGAAACTTGATAACCTTATTCAGGTAGGCCACAACGTTGAGATAGGAGAGAATACCGTAATTGCGGCTCAGACAGGGCTGGCAGGATCAACCAGGATAGGAAAGAACTGCATGTTTGGCGGACAGGTGGGCTTTTCCGGCCATCTGAGCATAGCTGACGGTTGCAAAATCGGTGCCCAGGCGGGCATATTGAGTACCGTCAGCGAGGAAAACTCCGTTCTCCTGGGTTCTCCCGCCATGGATAGTAAACAGTTCCTGAAAAGTTTCATCTACTTCAGAAAACTGCCTGACATGAACAGGAAAATTGACGAGCTTGCAAAATCTGTGGAATCTTTAAAAAACAGATAGTTCCATCGTTCCGGTCTAAAGGAAATTGTTTGATCATCACAGAGATGTGAGGGTTTCTGTTGTGTCGTTCGGAATTTTTTATTTTTCTTTGCAGGACTTTAAACAAAACCATAAATGAGTGATAAACAAAGGACGCTGGCTAAGGAGGTGAGTCTCAAAGGTAAAGGCCTCCATACCGGCATCGATGTCACAGTGACCTTCAAGCCGGCACCGGCAAATCACGGATATAAATTCTGCAGGATTGACCTCCCCGGGAAACCAGTTATAGATGCTCTTGCCGAGCATGTAACAGATACTTCCAGGGGAACAACACTTGTTCATAATAATGCTTCGGTACAGACAATTGAACATGTACTCGCCGCACTGAATGGTCTGCGTGTTGATAATGCCCTGATCGAGATGAATGGTCCGGAAGCTCCTATAATGGGAGGTTCTTCATGGAAATTTGTTGATGCTATTAAAGAGGCTGGGATTGTTGACTTAAAAGAGGATAGAAATTATTTTATTGTAAAGCAGAAGATAACATATTCGGATGAGGAGCACGGGGTTGACCTTATTGTATATCCTGACGATCATTTCAGCGTTAATGTACTGATTGATTATAACTCACATATACTTGGTAATCAGTATGCTATTCTTGATACGATTGATGATTTTGAAAAGGAGATATCAAGAAGCAGAACATTTGTATTCTTTCATGAACTTGAACCGCTTTTCAAGATGGGACTAATCAAGGGAGGAGACCTTGATAATGCAATAGTAATTCTCGAGAAAGAGGTTGACCAGGCTGAAATTGACAGGATCGCGAAACTCTTTAACCGCCCCGGCATCAGCACGCATACTGCAGGTATTCTCAATAATACAGAATTGAGATTTCCAAACGAGCCTGCACGTCATAAGCTGCTTGATATCATGGGTGACCTTTCACTCGTGGGACATCCTATCAAGGGAAAAGTGGTTGCAACACGCCCTGGCCATCTCGCTAATACAAGGCTCGCCAAGATTATGAGGCAGGAGATGAAGAAGGC
>DCSU01000052.1:49070-49265 GCA_002325785.1 Bacteroidales bacterium UBA1458
TGGCGTTCTTCTTGTTGAGGCACTCGCACAAACAGGAGGACTTCTGGTTTTAAGTACAGTTGAAGATCCTGAAAAGTACTCAACCTATTTCCTTAAAATTGACAAGGTAAAGTTCAAAAGTAAAGTGGTACCGGGCGATACAGTAATTCTGAAAATGGAACTTACGGATCTGATCAGAAGAGGTATTGTTACAAT
>DCSU01000033.1:0-14888 GCA_002325785.1 Bacteroidales bacterium UBA1458
GAGTTCACCGGGGATTACCTGGTGGACCTGCATCCAGAATCCCGGCACATTGAAGCCGAGATGCATGTCGTTTGACAGTATCGGCTTCCCGGTCTCGCTCCTGCTTCCCGAGACCGCCCAGTTGTTGCTTCCCGACAGCGAGACAATGCCCAACTCCTCAAGCTCCTTCATGGAACCGATAGCGGAAAGAGCCTCTTCCATCAGCTTTTCATCGATCTCAAAATCAGGGAAAACCACCTCATCCACCTGGTCCCAGTCGGCTATCAGGTCCGAAGCCTTTTCCGGCCCCAGCATCTTTACCAGTTTAAACCGGTTCAGCTCATCAGAAAGGTTTGATGAGGCAAGATCCCATCCTATGAATCCTACGATATTGGTTATATCCGTCATAGTCCACGGTTCCGGCTTGTATCCAAGCACCCTGAACTCCGGAGGCAGCTTTTTGCCGCTCCCGGTGATCCAGGCATTAACCCCGTCAGCATATGCCTGGAGGGTGGCCAGTATCGCCGGATCCTCCTTGTCAAGAAGTATCTTCGACTTCTCTGACATCCCGAGTGCCCTCAGAAAATGGTCTGTCTCAGTCATATCTTTTTTAAAAAGCTCGGAAAGCCTGCCCTGTNNNNACCATATCCATCTGCCACAGCCTCTCCTGTGCGGTGATATAACCTGTAGCGAAATAAAGGTCATGGGCATTGGAAGCATATATGTGAGGCACACCGCGCTCATCACGAATGACCCGTACGTCAGCCGTAAGGCCCGTGACCGTCTTCTCGCCGTCAAGCTCGGGCATACCCGATTTTCGGAGGGAAGCAACGAATATGACACCGCCAACAAGCACAAATACAAGAATGATGGCAATGATCTTCAGGGAGATTTTAAGGATCTTCATAAGGGTATAGTTTGGTTTGCTTAAAATTACTAAATGATGTTCACCTGACAATAGGCATTTCAATCAGGTATTGAAAAAACCGCATCCACTCCTGAGGCAGAACATTCATCTCCCGGAAAAATGAGGGTGACCTCCTGAGGCAGAGCATTCAGCCTTTGGAAAAAACGGCTTGCCCTCCTGATGCATCTCCTTCAGCGCCTGAAAAAGATCCTCATCCCCTCCGGACAGTCGCGGCAGATATCAATCTCCCTCCGGTTTTTCATTACAGCTTTTCTGAACTTACAGTATCTTTCACCCTGCCATATTTCCCTGAATGACTGACTGTTGAGATTTCCCATGACATGGCTGGCATTTTTATCGAAGCAGCATGGCACCGCATCGCCGTCAGAGGTAATTACCGCGGTGGTCCACATTCTCATACATCCCTTAACCGGGGTTCCGGTTGATTTCCATTCTCCTTCGGACAACACATACCTTGACCTTTGCCTTGTGGAAGGCATCCACTCTCCTGCCCGCTTGATATCCAGTACCTGCATGCTTTTTATCTTGAAACCCGCGCCAAGTGATGCCGCAAATGCCTTAGTGGCGAGTACCTCATGCTCATTGCCGCGATGCAGCAGGAACTGTATTTCAATCACGGGCGATGAGCCTTTCTTCCTGACGGTTGCGGCTAGCTTCCTTATACCTTCGGTTACTATGACATGATCGCCTCCCCGCCTGTAGATATTATATACGCCGGGTGTGACCCCGTCATAGGATATTATTATTTTCTTCAATGGCGAAGCGGCCAGCCTGGCACACGACTCTTCGTCAAGAAAATGACCGTTGGTTGAGATGACCGGGTTCATTTCCCTGAAGAGTTCCACGATGTCGAAGAAGCGGGGATGCATCATCGGCTCACCCTGAAAATAAAGCCAGGCCGAAAGGGTATGGCCGCGTAGCTCAGTTGCAATCTTCCCGGCCAGGTTGTAGCTTATAAAATCGTTCCTTCTTTCCAGGAGCCCCGCGCCAGTGGCACACTCCGGGCAGGATAGGTTACATCTGCTGCTCAGCTCCACGCTTATCGCCGGCGGCAGGGGCGGACTGACTGAAATGCGGCTCACCCTCCTCACAGAATAAGAGAAAACAGAGTAACTTGCATTCAGATGTGGTACACGCATGGCAGAGGCAAATGAACAATTTTTTTTCCTCAATGTATAGGGTAGAGGGGACCATTCCGGTCATTACTATGAAAGATGATCCGGATAAAAACAATTAATAAATAAAATGACCATGAAAACCAAAGTCTTTTTTACAGTAATAGCTACAGGCTTACTCATGCTGATGGCAGCTGAAGACCTGTCGGCAGCAGCCGCACCAGGCAAGACGAAGAGAGATCAGCAACAGATGACCGTCATCCGCGGAAGGGTTGTTGATGCCGAGACGAACCTCCCGCTTGTCTTTGCAGGAATAGCAGTACAGGGAACAAACGTATCAACTGTTACGAACCTCGACGGTGAGTTCACCCTCAAGATCGCAGAAGGGGAGACAGGCAAACTGGAGTTCTCATATGTTGGCTACAAGAACAGGGAGATGTCAATCGATGAGATGAAGACCAACGGCCAGCGCAACGTGATTGAACTGGAGACGGCAATGATCCCTATCAAGGAGATCATCGTTAAGCCCCTTATACCTGAAGAGATCATGGAGCAGGTAATGAGCCGTTTCGATGACAACTATCCGGACCTGCCTAATGACATGACTGGTTTCTACCGAGAGACCATCAGGAAAAACCGCAGTTATATCTCCATAGGTGAAGCCGTTGTTGAAGTATTCAAGGCTCCTTACCAGAATGACCTCAGGTTTGATGCCGTAAGGATATACAAGGGCAGGAAGAGCAATGATGTGGCAAAGATGGACACCGTCCTCTTCAAGCTCCAGGGAGGCCCCACAACCACACTCTACCTTGACGTGGTGAAGAACCCCGAAACCTTCCTTACCAGGGAGGCGCTCAAACAGTATGAGCTGGAGCTGTCAAGCATCGTTGTCATAGACGACAGAACCAACTACGTGATCAACTTCTACCAGAAGCCTTCAATAACCACACCTCTTTACCAGGGCCGCCTCTTTATTGATATTGAGACCTATGCAGTGGCACAGGCTGAGTTCTCATTCAATCTTGAGAACAAAGACCTGGCAGCATCAATGTTCATCAGGAAGAAACCCATGGGCATGCAGGTTCAGCCCGAGGTTACATCGTACCTGGTACGCTACCGCGAAATGGACGGCAAATGGTACTTCAACCACTCAAGGGCGGAGGTCAAATTCAAAGTCGACTGGAAAAAGAAACTCTTCAACACGAACTATACCACGATGTCTGAGCTCGCCATTACCGACCGTACTGAAAAGGATGTCATTAAATTTGCATCAAAGGAGAGGATCAAACCGACTGATTTCTTCACCGAAGAGGTGGCAGCCTTCGCTGACCCTGACTTCTGGGGAGACTACAACGTCATTGAGCCCGACCAGAGCATCGAGGCAGCCATCAGGAAGCTGAGCAGGAAAGTCAAATTCAGCGACAGGACAGAATAGACAGGCCCCACTGAGGCATGAGCATTGACAGTGATATAATAGGGAGGATCCGGCAGGGAGACAAACAGGAGTTTGAGAAGCTGTTCCGGTCCTCCTATGTTTCACTGGTTCGCTATGCAAAGACACTCCTCAGAGACCATGACGCGGCAGAAGAGATTGTACAGGAACTCTTCTTCAGGCTGTGGCAGGACAGGCAGACCCTCAGGGTTGAAAGCTCTTTAAACGGATACCTCTTTCGCTCGGTACACAACAGGTCACTGCATTATATAGAGCACCAGAAAGTTGTCAGCCGCCATGCCGGCGAGGTATCTGCCGGCGCTGAGCTGACCTCCGAACCTGTGACAGAAGCCATATATTACAGTGAGTTGCAGACCAGGGTGGCAAGAGTACTCGAACAACTGCCAGAGAGATGCAGGGTAATATTCCGGATGAGTCGGTTTGAAGGACTGAAATACCACGAAATAGCTGACAAACTTGCGGTTTCACTCAAGACTGTTGAGGCAGACATGGGTAAGGCACTCAGGGAATTCAGAAAAGCACTTGCAGAGTCATGAAAAAGAATAAACAGATAGAACAATTGAATGACCGGGAGTGGGCCGATGCGGCAGCATGGCTCTCTGGTGAAAAAAGCTACGGCGACGAAGCGTCCAGGCTCCTGATCAGTGAAGAAGGAGATATAATGAAAAAATGGAATGATCTGAAATATACAGATAACGAAATTATTGATGTTGACAAAGCCTGGGAGAAACTCAACGGCAGAATAGAGGCTGATAAACCTGTCATAACACTACCTCTGCAGAGAAGATCATTCTTTCAGACATTCGCCAGAATAGCTGCAATGGTAATCATCTTTGCCGGGATGGGATGGCTGGTCTTTGAGGTGGCAGCACCGGACAAGATTACCATAGCATCAACCGCTGATGAAAGAAACATCGAGGTTTTACTGGCCGACGGCAGCAAAATTTTCCTCAACCGTGACAGCAAGCTCACCTATCCGAAAGAGTTCGGGCATAACAGCCGGAAAGTCTCACTCCAGGGAGAAGCCTTCTTTGACATTGTCCCCGATGAAGCAAAACCCTTCATCATTGATGCCGGCAATGCAACGGTCAGGGTGCTAGGCACATCATTCAACGTGATGACCGATAACGGGCACAACGAGGTTGAGGTGTTTGTCGCATCAGGAAAGGTTCTGTTAACCAGCGCTGACGGAACACAAAGCGTGACTCTTGACCCTGAATATGTGGGTAAGGTATCCACCGAAGGTTCATCACAGGCTCTCAACACGAATGAGAACTACCTCTCATGGCACACAGATATGCTCGTCTTTGACGGGGAGCGGCTGGAGGAGGTTTTTGAAGACCTCAGACGCACCTTCAATATTGCCATCACCGCAGGCGAACCTTCAATAAATGACTACAGGCTTACCTCTCCCTTCGAACGTCAGCCGCATGATACAATTATTAAACTGATTTGCACTACCTTTAACCTTCGTTCTGTCGGGGGAGAAGGGACCTACACGCTTTATCCCGGACAGGCTCAATAATATCTGATGTGGGCGACAGGTTCAGAGGGAAAACGTGTGATCCTGGTTGCCGGCTTGCTTTTGCTCTTCCTGCCATCTTTTGCACAGGAGAGCGTCCTTGACAGAGAACTGAACCTGCCAGGGAACAGCATAAAGGCATCAAGGGCTCTTGGTGAGGTAAGCAGGCTTACCGGCTATCTCTTTACATATGACTCCCGGATAATTGACGCTGAAAGGGTTTTTGCCATCCCCGGTTTTGACATGCCGGTAAAAGATATCCTCGATTCGATTGCGGGCGACCCAACCGTCAGATATTCAGTGATGGGCAGACACATCATCCTCTACCGTGAACCGGAGAGAGAACCCGTAGCCGATACCCTGACTGAATCCGCAGCGGCAAAATTCTTTATCAGCGGCAAAATTACAGATGCTGAGAGTGGGGAGCCTCTTCCCTATGCCACTATTGGTATCAGCCACCGGGGCAGGGGAACAGTGACGAACTTCAACGGCGATTTCATCCTCAGGATAAGCGGAGAGTGTCTTGAAGACACTCTCTCTGTCTCATATGTAGGTTATGTCAACCGCCGCATGCCTGTCCGAAGCCTGCCGGGCAACCATATGATCATAAGTATGGACAGAGATTTTATCCCTATACCTGAGATCATCATCAGGGCCCAGGATCCGCTACTGATAATAAGAAAGACAGTCTCCTCGGTTGCATCTAATTACGGAACCACCCCTGCACTGCTTACCGGCTTTTACCGCGAAGGCGTTTACCGTAGAAAAGAACCGCAGGTATACTCTGAGGCAGTGGTGCAGATCTATAAGAGTCCGTATGCCCGGTCATTGCAGAATGACCAGATTAAAGTGCTGCGCAGCAGAAAGATAGAGAATCTGGAGGTAAAAGACACCCTGGCTGTCAGGCTCAAGGCGGGCCTCAGCGCCACACTGTCGCTTGACGGCATGAGACACCTGTTCGACTTTCTTGATCCGGAGTCATTCAACTTCTATGAGTACCACCTTACCGATATAGTAACCATTGACGGCCAGACAGCCTTCGTGGTTTCGTTCAAACAGCGGGAGCAGGTGACAGAAGCGCTTATGCAGGGCGATATCTATATCAATGTTGATAATTACAGTGTCGTCCTTGCAGAGTTCGAAGTTAACCCTCTGTATATTGATCAGACGGGTGAGTCATTTATCAGCAGGCTTCCCCGCGAATATTCCATGAAACCTGAGTATGTCAGGTACAGGGCACGTTACAGGAATGTTGACGGGAGGTATTACCTGGCACATGTGAGGGGTGATCTAGGGTTTACGGCGAGGGGAAAGAAGAGGGTCTTCAACAGCCGCTTCAACATCTTCTTCGAGCTGGCGGTGACTGATTACCGTACTGACGGTGTGGTGCGGTTTGACCACGAGGATCTGGCACCGGCCTACTCCATCTTCTCGCTGACCATAGAAGGATATGACGAAGGATTCTGGAAAGAGTTCGATTTCCTTAAACCCGAAGAAGATCTCGTTGAGGCCCTTGAAAGACTGAACGTGAGGCTGGGTGAATTCGGCAGGTGAGCGGTCCGCTAGTAGCTCTCCAGTATCTTGTACAGACCGGTGAGGTCAGGTGTAAGTATGATCTCCGTCCTCCTGTTCTTCTGCCTGGCATCAGGGGTCTTGTTTGCATCCACGGGCATATATTCACTGCGACCTGAAGCCACAAGCCGTTTCGGGTTGATGTGCGTATCCTGTGTCAGCACCCTGACCACTGTTGTGGCTCTCTTGACGCTCAGGTCCCAGTTGTCAAGAATCTGTTGGCCCGGGGCTGCTCTGTAGGGCACATCGTCAGTATGTCCCTCTATGGATATGGTGACATCAGTGTTCTTCTCCAGGAGTGCGCCCAGCTTGCGCAGTGCCGTGCGGCCGTTGGCGTCGATCTCATAGCTTCCTGTCTTGAAGAGCAGCTTGTCATCCATCGATACATAAACCTGCCCGTTCTTCATCGTGACCGTAAGGCCGTTGTTCTCAAAGCCGAACAGCGCATCCGATACCTTATCCTTCAATGCTTTCACCGCCTTCTGCTGGGCGTCAAGCATCTTCTCCAGCTCTGCCAGGCGGGCGTTACGCCTCTCGAGCTCATAGGTGAGCTCCTCAAGAGTGGCTTTCTTGGTGTCAAGGTTCATCTCAAGGTCACGCATCAGATCCTCTCTCTGCTTAAGGTCCGTCTGCGCCTGCCTTAGCTCGGCCAGCAGACGCTGTGTCTCCTGGGCCTTGCCTGCAACAAGCTCCTGCTGAGCCCTCTGAAGATCATCATAACGGGTTGTAAGCCTGCTGACCTCATCCCTCGACAGTGTCAGGTCTGCCTGGGCCTTTTCATACTCTTCAGTAAGCCTCCCTGTCTCCTCGGTGAGCTGCATCGTTTTGGTCGTCAACTCTCTGTTCGACATGGACAGCCAGACATTCTCCGCCTTGAGTGAATCACGTTCTGATAACAGCATTAAATTCCTGTCGTTGAGTGAATTGTACCTCTTCCCCGTGACACATGAGACCGCTGTAAGTGCTATCAGAACAACCGGTAAAATAATTTTCCGTGATATCATGACCTGATCTTTTTGTGACTTTTCTCTTGCTGCGAATTAAACAATTAATGGCTAACCATGTTGTTAATAGTTGAATGATTAATTAACAATGGAGAATATTTACCACCATCACCGGGCATAGTGAAATTTTAGGCGAAACTTAAAATATGAGTATCTTTGCCCGGTCACTTAGGACCCTTATTACATGTCAGCATCAGAAAGGCTGTTAGACAAGATAGACACCCCCGACGACCTCAGGAAACTTGACAGGCTGGAGCTTGTCAGGTTCAGTGATGAGCTCAGAGAGCACATCATTGATGAGGTCAGCAGTAATCCCGGCCACCTGGGAGCAAGCCTTGGGGTGGTAGAGCTTACTGTTGCCCTTCATTATGTGTACAACACACCTTACGACAAAATTGTGTGGGATGTAGGGCACCAGGCTTACGGGCACAAGATCCTCACCGGAAGGAAGAATCAATTTCATACTAATCGCAAATACAAGGGTATCAGCGGATTCCCGCGCATGGCCGAAAGTGAATACGACGCTTTTGGGGTTGGGCACTCATCAACATCCATCTCGGCAGCCCTGGGATTGGCTGTTGCTGCGCGTGTCAAAGGTGAAAAACGCAAGGTGGTGGCGGTGATTGGCGACGGTGCCCTGCAGGCCGGCCTTGCTTTTGAAGGACTCAACAACGCGGGAAACGAGAAAGCTGACCTCCTGGTGATTCTCAATGACAATAACATATCAATAGATGCCAGCGTGGGAGCCATGAAGGAGTACCTGCTTGACATCACCACCAGCAGGACCTACAACAGGTTCAAAGACAGGATGTGGAGGCTGCTGGGCCGCTCAAAGAGAGTGGGCTCGAAGGCACAGATCATAGCCTCACAGATCGAGAGCAGCATCAAAGGTACCGTGCTTGAGCGGAGCAATATGTTCGAGGCATTGAAATTCAGGTATTTCGGTCCCATCGACGGGCATGACGTCATGCACCTCACAAGGGTGCTGGAAGACCTCAAGACCATCCCGGGGCCAAAGCTTCTTCACTGTATAACGGTAAAAGGCAAGGGATTCCCGAAAGCCGAGCAGGAACAGACCATCTTCCATGCACCGGGCCGGTTCGATAAATGTACAGGGGAGCTGATAAAGCCTTCCGAATGCTCCAAACACCCGCTTTACCAGGAGGTCTTCGGTCATACGATCGTTGAACTGGCACGGCAGAATGAAAAGATAGTGGGTATCACACCGGCTATGCCCTCAGGCTGCTCGCTCAACATCATGATGAAAGAGATGCCCGGTAGAGCTTTTGATGTAGGTATATGCGAGCAGCATGCGGTGACATTCTCAGCCGGACTGGCAGCCAACGGAATGGTTCCCTTCTGCAATATCTACTCGTCGTTCATTCAGCGGGCCTATGACCAGGTGGTGCATGACGTAGCTATCCAGAGACTGAAAGTGATCTTCTGCCTCGACCGGGGCGGACTGGTAGGTACTGACGGGGCCACACACCACGGCTTCTTCGACCTTGCCTTCATGCGCAACATCCCGGGGATGATCACGGCCGCACCCATGGACGAGGTGGAACTGCGCAACATGATGTACACGGCCCAGCTAGACAGCGTAAAGGGACCCTTCAGTATCCGCTATCCGCGCGGGACCGGCGTTATATGCAATTGGCAGCAGCCTTTTGCGGAGATACCAGTAGGCCGGGCGAGACTGATCAGTGAGGGAAGTGATATTGCCGTGCTGAGTATAGGCCATCCGGGTAACTTTGTTGTTGATGCCGTGGCCGCACTGAGTGCTCGGGGAATTTCTGTAATGCATTATGACATGCGGTTTGCCAATCCCCTTGACGAGGAGGTCCTGCATGACGTGATGAAGAAGTTCAGGAAGATCATCACCGTAGAGGACGGGGTGATCAAGGGAGGGTTTGGCACTGCCGTTCTTGAGTTTGCCGCCGATCACGGGTATACGCCGGAGATAAAGAGAATGGGCATCCCCGACTATTTCGTTGAGCATGGCACCCAGAAGGAGCTGTGGCGTGAGTGCGGATATGATGCGGAGGGCATACAAAGTGCTATTATGAATGCAGTCAGCAGTCCGCAGCCGGCAGTCGGCAGCCGCCAATCCAGCTGAAATACTGGGGATTGTGGACTTTGGACTGTGGACAGCGGGCTGAACTACTGCCTATTGCCTACTGCCTACTGCCTGATAAGACTGAGGACTGAAAATTGCTCGTCTAGCATAAAATATTGTAGCACATTAATTATATAGATTATCTTTCATTTATGAAAAATCTCCTGACAATTGCCATCCTCACCTTGACGCTGGCATCCTGCAACACGCGCAACACCCCAACGGAAGAGTGGATCTCCCTCTTCAACGGAGAAAATCTCGACGGCTGGGTGATCAAGATTAAGGGATCACCCCTGGGTGAAAACTACAAGAACACCTTCAGGGTTGAGGACAGCATAATGAAAGTATCATACTCGGAATATGACACCTTCAGGTTTGAATTCGGGCATATTTACTACAAGGAACCATTCTCCTCATACAAACTTCGCCTTCAGTACAGGTTCACCGGCGAACAGATGCCCGGAGGTCCTTCATGGGGATACCGCAACAGCGGGATAATGTTCCACTGCCAGGATCCGGCAACAATTGGCCTCAACCAGGACTGGCCCGTTTCCGTTGAGGTGCAGTTTCTCGGCAGCACCGCAGAATATGAAACTACAACAATGAATGTCTGCACCCCGCATACCCATATTATGATTGACGATACTCTGATTACTGAACATTGCACCTTATCAACATCGAAGTTCTTTTATGATGATGCCTGGGTCACAGCGGAATTGGTGGTTTATGCCGATAGCATTATCCATCATATTGTAAACGGAGATACTGTTCTTACTTACAGCAGGCCGCAGATAGGCGGTGATCTGCCGGAAGGGTTCACCCTGCCGCAAGGAACACCCCTGAAGGAGGGTTATATTGCACTTCAGTCAGAATCGCATCCCGTGGAGTTCCGGAAGGTGGAGATACTGAAGATCAGGGAATAGGCAGTAGGCAGTAGGCAGTAGGCAGTAGTCCACTCGGCAGTCCTCAGTCGGCAATCAGCATTCAGCAGGTCCCGGCAACAGTGGTATAGGCCGTAGGCCTTTTAGTATTGTAGATTTGGGGCATTCCCATTTCATCATAGATCGTAGGTCTTAACGTATTGTAGCCTGATCAGGCATAAGGCAATAGTGGGCATTTGAAAAAATTATCCTATTTTCGCATCCGCATTACATTTTCTGCCCGGATGGCAGGGGCGAGCGTCAGAAAACACCCCGTGGGTGTTTTTAGCGAGCAGCCGGACCGCAGGGGAGGCAATTCCGCCATTCGGATGAGATGAGTAAACAGATTATTGATTGCAACAAAATATTATAAAGAACAACAAAGAGTTATGGTAATGCCCGGNNCTCAAACACCAGTGGCAGCGATGCCGTGCCGGTTCGATCCCGGCTCCGGGTACAGAAAGGAAGAAACAGATTTTTGGTCTGTTTCTTTTTTTTGCTCCTGTAAAACATTATTATTCTTAAATATGCAATCGACAGAATTCGATTCCCTCCCCAATAATAAATCAAATAATTGGTTAATAAACCTCCTGAGATAGCAATTACCCATGCTTCAAATGGTCAATTAGTTGATTTTGATATTCCTGTAGCGTAACTTTGAAATTCAAACAGCTTACGTATCGGATGTCATACAATGAAATCATCTCACATTTCTTAATATTGTCCTGCCTGAACTTGTTAAGCTGTGGCAATCCAACTGATAGGGGCATCAATTCAACGAACGTCAGAAACGTAAACCCCATTGGATATGATTTATCCATTCCCGACAAGACAATAATTCTGCCCCCGATCCTTCTTGAAATCTCGGGAATCACCGTTATCGATTCAACATCAGTAGCCTGTGTGCAGGATGAAAATGGAATGCTCTTTATCTTCGACATGGCTAAGAATGAAATCAGTGATCATTTCATTTTTCACTACCCCGGAGATTACGAGGGAGTAGCAAGGGTTGCCGGCTCATTTTATGTTTTGAGAAGTGATGGCACACTGTTCGAAACCAGGAATGACAAACCCTCAGTTTTTACCCAACAGATTGTTTCCCCGGTCGGCCCTCCTGCAAATTATGAAGGACTCTGCTACGACCATCGTAATCACAGGCTGTTGATCGTCCCCAAAAGCAACCCGGAACGAGACCCCGGGGATAAGAAGAAACATCCGGTCTACGGGCTTGACTTGAGGTCCGACAAACACACCGGGAAGGAGGTATTGGAATTCGATCTGCCTGCTATAACCAGATACGCTGCAGAAAATAATATAAAAATCCCGGATGAAGCAAAGGTGATCAGCCTCAGTGTCTCTGACATAGGAATACACCCTCTGACAAATATGTTATATGTTATTTCAGCTGCGAACCGAATGCTGTTCGTATTTGATAAGGACGGATCCGTAAATTATATTGAAAAGCTCAACCCGGATCTGTTCAATTTGCCTGAGGGAATTGCCTTCCAAGCCAACGGAGATATGCTGATATCAAATGAAGGCAGAACTAATCCTCCAACAATATTGTTATTTAAATATAAACAAAAATGAAAGCCAGGTCCAACTTTAAAACGTACGGTGCAGATCGTCATCTCTCCTTTTGCATACTGCTTTTCTTTGTCGTTTCAGTCTTACCGTCCCATGGGCAGATTGACACCACTGGCAAAGGGTTGGTGAGCCTGGTTGATACTACCGGTCAGGAGCTGACGGGCCAGAATGATACAACCAACAAGGCACTTAATAATCAGCTTGATACAACTGACCAGGAGTTGCAGGACGAGAAAACTCCTAAGAGATATTTATCGTTGTTTGAAGAGGAAGATCTCCTCGAAGTTTCTCTGCGCTTTGATGTTTCCAAATTCTTGAAAAAAGCAGAAAGAGATCAGACTTTTGACGGAATCATGACCATGCACTTCAGTGAGACCGACTCCCTGGAAAGCAAGGTTACCCTTAAATATCGCGGTAACTCACGTTTTGAAAGATGCAGATACCCACCGAAAAGAGTCACTTTTAAGAAACCTATATATGAAGTCTCTGATTCCGGCAGGATAAAGAGCATGAAGCTGGTCAACCAATGCCAGCAAGGATCAGCATATGGGGATTATGTTATCAAGGAGTACCTCGTATACAAACTTTACAATGTTCTCACTGACACAAGTTACAGAGCCAGATTAATCAGCCTGAATTTTATTGACTCTGAAAATAAAAGGAAAAATATCACACAATATGGGATACTCATCGAACCGGAAAGGCTTATTGAAAAAAGACTGAATATACTTGAGGTTAAAAACAAAAGTCTGACGCAAAGACAGATGTATCCGTCAATGATAGACAAGCTCGCAATCTTCAATTACATGGTGTCCAACTGGGACTGGTCCGTACCGGGTCAGCATAATGTCTCGGTATTTATGTCGTCAAACCCTGAACTTGCAAGTCAGGGAATCCCCATTCCATTCGATTTTGATCTGACCGGAGTGGTAAATGCCAATTATGCAATCCCTCTACCTGCTTTAGGGTTAAAAACCAACCGCGATCGCATGTTTGCAGGCATCTGCCGCACCAGGGAGGAATATCATGATGAACTGATGGAGTTCCTGGATAAGAAGGATGAGTTCTACTCCGTAATTACTGATTTCCCATACCTGAGTAACACTGAGAAAAGGGATATTACCTTATTCCTCGATCAGTTCTTCGATCAGCTGGACAAACCAAGAAGCTTTGACAACCTGATAGACTATTTCCTTGCGAATTGCAAAGATTTAAACTAATCAGGCTTCATAATAAATATCCAGGACTGCAGTCCTCTCCTTATAGTTAACCCTTCGGACTCTGACTTTTTTGACGTCGAGCCCTGTCATCTCGGCCACATTAGTTATCAGTTCCTTTTTATTTTGTGACTTTAGCATCTCCAGATTATCATAAATAATCGGGTGAGTAGAGTACTTGTCTTTTCTTTTAAGTAAATACTCAAGAATAAATGCAGATGCTATAATTATCATATTAAAAATCACAACACCTAAAAATGGGAATGTACCTCTTAGATCTAGCGCGTTAATGACAGAAATGGCAATAACGGCGAATAGATACGCCATATTCTTTACATCAAAACTTATGGTCCTGAGATTGAGAATTGTGAAAATCGCAAACAATCCTATAGCCATCTGAAATTCCATTGCCACAATCTTCAGCAGGGCACCAATAAAAAAGATTACGATCCCCATCAGGAAAAACCCAAAGAGGTAATTCACCTTCCTCGAAAACCTGTAATAAACAACCCTTAACAGCAGGAAAAGAAAAACCAGATTCATTGCAAATCTCTCCATAATATCCCAGAATGCCGGGTTATCCAGATTGAAAAAATCAGTTGTCATGGTCTTTGTATGTTAAAAATTATCATCTGAGCCAATGACCCGAAGACACAATTTATGTGATATAAGAGTAAATATATGAAATGAAGCGAATCAAGTCAAACAATAAGGAAAAAATAGACTTAAATAGTTATAATGACTCCAAATCCCACATGAGTATATATGATGTGCTTTATTTCACAAATCCGGAAGATGAGTAAATTCAAGGTTCAAAGATGGTATATCCCTCGATCCCTGACGAGAGAAATCAGCCGGATTAATGTCAGGGAAGAAGTATTATCTTTCCGGAAAAATATTATTTCCCTGTCCCGCCTTACGGATTTGGATATGCATATAGTACAACCAGATATGAAGACACGACTCATCATCCTGACGTTCTCCCTGTTGCTCACTTTGAGTGTATCAGCTGTCTGCCCTTCAGGAGAGAGGGACAGCATAATCAATGATGGTCCCTATTATTTCCTCTCGAATGATACTATCAGAGTCATATGGATTGAAAGCAGTATGCTCCGGAAAGGATATTTGTTACCCGGCAATACTAATGAGATCATGCTTCCGGCGGATCTTTCATACGACTACAAGGAGCTTACCAGGGTGTACCGTATGAAACCCAATTACCGCCAGAGTTACAAACACATTGACAGCATAGCTGTAATCAGCGATGTGCATGGACATTACGATACTTATCTTAACCAGCTGCTATCAAACGGAATTATAGATAAAGACCTGAACTGGAAATTCGGTAAGGGTCATCTGGTTTTCCTCGGTGACGCCTTTGACAGGGGAGATAAGGTGACGGAAATCCTCTGGCATCTCTTTAAACTTGAAAAACAGGCTGTAAAGGACGGCGGAATGGTCCATTTCATACTTGG
>DCSU01000033.1:14989-35127 GCA_002325785.1 Bacteroidales bacterium UBA1458
ATCACAATAAATAATATCCTGTTTGTTCATGCAGGAGCTTCACCGGAACTTGTTCAAAAAGCCATGAAGATCAAACAGATTAATCAGATCTTTTCTGAAAGGATTGTCGGCAAGGATATTGATCCTTACCTTGAAGATGAAGAATTGGATCTCTTGAGCGGAAACGATGGTCCCGTTTGGTACAGGGGATATTTTGCAGATTCAGCTTTAAGCATAACCAGTCTGGATTCCATACTGGGTTTCTATGGCAAGGAGCATATTGTTGTCGGACACACGACGCAAAAAAACATCATAATCCTTTTTGGCAATAAGGTAATTGGTATCGATACAGGAATGGGGTATGGGCAGCCAGGGAATATGCTTATCAATAAAAATGGCCGTTTTTACAAAGGCTCAATATCAGGTGTGAGAACTGAATTATAAGACCAGTTCCCTCCCTGATTTTTACGACAGTGAATTAGCCGGAAGAATAGTTCATAAATTGTTGTCATTATGGAAAAGACATCCAGAATTGCCTCTGTTGACATCATGAGGGGACTGACCCTGGTGCTGATGCTGTTTGTCAACGACCTAAACATGAATGTGGCGCCAGCGTGGCTGGGCCATATGAAGGCCGACTTTGACGGCATGGGACTCGCCGACTGGGTCTTTCCGGGATTTCTTTTCATTGTGGGTATGGCAATACCTTTCGCCCTGGCAGGAAGGATAAACAAGGGAGAACCGATATCGAAAATATTCCTGCATATAATTATCCGTACTATTAGCCTGCTCATCATCGGTATACTGATGCTCAACACGGGAAGAGTCAACCCGGAAACCACAGGAATGAGTGAGAATCTGTGGGCAATGCTGATGTATATCTCGGTTTTCTTTGTCTGGAACGACTATCCGGCGGGCAGGGGAAAAGTCCTGTTCATGATGATGAGAGCGGTGGGAGTGGCTGCCCTTATCTTCCTCGTAATAATCTTCAGATCAGGCCCCGCGGATAACCCCGGATGGCTCATAACCGGATGGTGGGGAATACTGGGACTGATCGGTTGGGGCTACCTCGTCTCATCATTGATCTACCTCGTAACCCGCGATTCAATAGCCGGAACGGCAATTGCAGTCATCTTCTTTCTGACCGTAAATATCCTCGATGCCTCAGGTGTTCTCGGGTTCCTTGATCCGCTAAGGCCGGCGATGGGTATAATTATCCAGGGAAATGTTCCCCTGATAGTGCTGACGGGGATGCTTGCCGGCGTCATTCTACGGAAAATGAAGGAGTACGGCAGCGACCGCATAATAATTGTATTTATAACCCTTGGAATGTTATCCCTGGCCATCGGGTTTATCCTGAGGAATTGGTTCATCATATCAAAGATAATGGCAACCCCCAGCTGGGGCATGATCTGCAGCGGGATAAGCTTCCTGGTCTTTGCGATGATCTACTGGCTGGCAGATGTGAAGGAGTGGAGAAGGTGGGCAGGCTTTGTCAGGCCCGCAGGAAAGCACTCGCTTACCACTTACCTCGCCCCGGATATCCTCTACCACGCAATCTGGTTGTCAGCCGTCCCGGTGCTTATCTATAAACAATCTTCAGAGCCCCTCGTGGTTGTTCTGGGATCAGTTGTCTGGGCACTTCTCATGGCCGGGCTGACCGCCCTGCTTGCAAAAATCAACATAAAGCTTAAGCTCTGACTAATAACTGGTTATCTCCTGCAGCGGAGCAAAAGATCTTACGGTTATCGATTTGCAGTACTTGTGACGGCACTGACTAAGATTTGTGCGCAGGAAATAGGACGGTAACTTACCTCGCCGGTAGCCTCG
This sequence comes from Bacteroidales bacterium UBA1458, assembly GCA_002325785.1. Taxonomy (GTDB): domain Bacteria; phylum Bacteroidota; class Bacteroidia; order Bacteroidales; family VadinHA17; genus SR-FBR-E99. The sequence goes on from DCSU01000033.1 coordinate 16,799, forward strand.
CTCTTTGAGAACTTCAGCTCATTTTGATCTCAGAAGATAAGTGATTTAGTTACCCAGAACCAGATGATGGGTATAGCCAGCAGATCAAGCAGAACGCCTGCTTTTATCATGGTTTTCACCGTAACCTCCTCAGTAGCATATGCCAGGGCATTCGGCGGGGTGGACACCGGAAGCATGAAGGCACAGTTTGCACCAATCCCGATAGCCATGACCATCGGAAGCACAAACTCAGGATTAAATTGCATGGCCACCTCCATCATAATGGGTATTGTAATGGCTGCAGCCCCGGTATTGCTTGATATTTCAGTAAGAGCTAAAATAAATATTGTTGCAAGAAGTATTAGCAGCAAGCCCTGACCCTCCTGGATATTTCTCAGGATACTGTTGGCAATCATTGCAGAGGTGCCCGTCTCTGACAGGATGGCACTCAGGCATAATCCGCCACCAAACAGAAGCAGTATCCCCCAGTTAATTGAACCCTGAAGCTTATTCCAGGTGGTGAGCCCGAATACTGGTGCAAGGGCCGCAGCCAGAACACCCACCACGGCATCGAAATTATCAATATGCATCAGGTCACCGATAGGTTTGGAGCCGATCCACAGTACCACGATGAAAAAGAAAAAGGCGGCAGCCCATGTCTGGTTCCTGCCCCAGGTATGGTTTTTTTTATCCATCTCATTTAGATGAAAATCCTTCTCCGGTCTGATAACAACTTTCAGGGTAAAAAGCAACAATGGGAAAAGTATCAGTGCTACTGGAAATCCGAATTTGAACCATGTGGCAAAATCAATATCAAGTGCTGCTGCCGCAATAAGGTTTGGCGGACTGCCTATCAGGGTGCCTATCCCTCCTATGCTTGCAGCAAAGGCAATTCCAAGTATTACAAATGTGCGGGCCCTGGGGTACTTCTTATCTATCAGTGACATGCCTATCGGCAGGAACATGGCTGCTGTGGCAGTATTACTCATCCACATCGAGAGTAATGAAGTGGCACCCAGTATTGAGGCTACTGCCACCCATCTTCTTCCTTTTGCCAGGTGAATTAAATTGCTGGCAAGCCACCGGTCAAGTCCGTGTTCATTCAGGACAGCAGCCAATGCAAACCCTCCGATAAAAATGAAGATCACTGGATTTGCGAAGTGCGACAATGCTTCCCTTGCATCAAAGATATTGAAGAGGACAGCTATGATAGGAACAAGCAAGCCTGAAACGGCCAGTGGTATTTTCTCGGTTACCCAAAGCCCCCCGATAAATATCAGAATGGCGATTCCCAGCTTATTGCCAGGATCGTCCATGGTCAAATTTCCGACGAGAATGCCTGTTACCAGCAATCCGCCAATTGTGAGCCACTTGTTATTTTTAAACTTCATGCTGAGTGCTTTCAGAGTTTCATTCTAATTGCTAAGCTGCCGGTTGATTTCTTCCCCCGTATCCCCGTATATTCATCTCATTTCCGGTAGCCCCATTTGGCCGTATAAAAAATCGGCAGCTGCCGGAGACATTATCGTATGATCATGTCCTGAACCGGGAACATACACTTTTTGCCATCCGAACTGAAAACCCGTCTCTTCAGCCCTGGCCTTATTATAGTCAAAGAATTGCTCTCCCCTTTCAAGCCGGGTCAGGCCCTGAAGATCAGCTTCGGGCGTCTGCCTCAGATCTTTATCCCTGATGGTATCGGCAGTGCCAAGTAGTATTGTCAGGTTATCGCTATAGAAACCTTTTCGCAGGCTGTCACTGTCATGGAAGAGTCCTTTAATGCCGTAGGGATATTCAGCCTCATCATCAGGAAATGTATACCAACCGGCGTTTGCAGCCACGGCTTTATCAACATATGGACTGGCATAAAACTGCATGAACCTGTGGGTAAACTGCCCCCCTGCGGAATGTCCGTAGATGTTATAGGTGCGGTTTTGAAGTTTAAGCTCATCCCTGACGAATTCAAAAATCCTGTCGATCAGAGAGAATGTGGTTGATGCAGGATCGGCAATATCTCCTTCCGGAGCCAGAAACCTTCCCCCGATATACTCCTCTGAGCTGAATGACTCTTTGGTCAATTCAGGTGCTATAATGATAAGACCGTACTCATCAGCCCTGGCTTTCCAGCCCTCCAGGTAATCATCTGCATTCCTGCCTGCTCCGTGCATGACGAACTGCAGTTGCATATCCGCGGTCTTTCCGGCAGGCAAATAATAATGAATTTTGATCTCCCCCTTATTTAACAGCGGCCCTGAATCTAAACTCAGGATACCTTGCTTCGGGTCAGCGTTCCTCTCTCCTGATGAGTTCATACAGGCTGAGGTGAACATTACCAGAAACGCTGCTCCGAAGGCCAGAAATGATTTTGAAAAAGATATTTTCATATTTTTTGCCATTTCAGCATATGTAAAAAAATTGGTTATTAATCAACTGACCCGGTTATTGACTCGAATGATTCCCATGGAAATGACCTGGTCTATCTCAAGCTGTTCATTAAGGATAACCATGTCTGCATCAAAACCTGGTCTCAGTGTCCCTTTACGTTTGATTTTCATGTTCTTTGCCGGATTGGTGGTGATAAGCCTGAGTGCATCTTCCAGAGGCAGAATATTATTCCTTACGAGGTTGACCATCTCTTTCAGATTCAGATCAAGCGGTGCCGGAGTATATGTAATTTCACCTGTTGCAGGGTTTTCTCTTTTAACCCCTCCCCTGCCGTCGCTTGAGAAAGTCATATTATCAAGCGGCACACCCTCATCAAGTGCCATTTTAACTGCTTTGTGAGGATTGGTAAAGGTTGTACCGCCTGTTGAGATATCAATCATGCCTCCGGCCTTTGCGACTTTTATGCTATCGCTGAATAACTTTTGCGTGCGCGAGCAGTGCGTTGGCGATATATAGGAAATCAGGGTCGGAAATTTCTCTGCAATCGCCAGCAGATCATCAATCCTTGATTCCAGAGCACCGAGATGAATATGCAGTATTCCGCCTTTCCCGGAAGTAAATCCTCCGAGCCTGATCTGATTGATCAGTCTGAGTATCTCATGCTGGGTTGGAAAGGAAGACCTGTCGTCACTGATCGCCAATTTGCACCCGATAACCTTGTCAATAAAAATAAGGTCTTCAGCAACGGAGCCGCACAGTGTTTTTTCAGGCAGTCCGTAAAAACTCGTTAACATGTAGGCAGTCACACCTGTTTCATCAAGGGCCTTTGTCTTACTGTAAAGAGTACTCAGCTCCTTGACAAACCCGTCAGTACCAAGAAGTCCCAGGACCGTAGTTGTGCCAACGGCCAGCAAATCACCGGCAAAGAGCTCGGGTATGAAAGAAGCGAATCCAAACTGGCCTCCTCCACCGGTAATATGTACATGCTGGTCAATGAAGCCAGGGCAGACGATTTTGTCACGTGCATCAATTATCTCCGGTGATAACTCACTGACTGTGATTGAGTCTTCAATGGCAATAATCCGGCCGTTAACAATCAGTATATCCTTTTTCCCCAGCTTTATAGGAGCGTATACTTCACCTCCCTTTACAATCTTTACCATAATGTGTGATTAAAAAATGAAATGAAATAACAACAGCACTATCAACCCGCCAATCAAGGGTGGCATGTTCCTTTTTGCAAGCTCAACAGGAGAAACCCCGGCAACCCCGGCAATTGCAACTATCACACCTGCAATAGGCGATGTTGCTCTTCCCATGCTTGCTGAGAGTTGCATCGGAAGGATCATTTCGGGCGCAGTCATTCCAAGCCGGCCAGCTATATCAGGAACCAGTGGTCCGAATGAAAAGAAGGCTGCATTACCGCTTCCCATCAGCATTGCTGCAAGAAAAACCAGGATGGTAATGAAGATTGAGATGGCAGCCCCCGAGAAACCCAGATGGGTAGACCCCGTCACCAGAGTATCAATGAACCCCAGTCCAATAAGTCCCTTGGAGAAAATCTCCGCCGCAACAATCAGTGTGACCACCGTACTGAAAACTGAACCCATCCCTTTCCAGAAGCTGTCAAGCATATCCATGACACTGCGGAAATTCCTTTTAAAGATCATCACAAATACCACTGAAATTATCAGGGAAAAGAGCATGGCCACAGTGGTGCTGAGATGAATGTCAAACAGTCCTACATAATCAGAGAAGATGACAAGAAGGAGAAGTGGCAGCATTGGAAGGATTGCATAAATAAGTGGTACCTCCGGCTTTTTTGTCTGCCCGGTATCAGTGGAAACGGTCGTCAGGCCCCTCTTGAGATCTTTCTTGTCAAAATACTTATTACTGAAATAGTAAAGTATCATCACTACGATGGTAGTAGGAATAACCAGCGGAAGCTGGTCGGTGACAAAGTACTCCATATTCGATTTACCTATGAGCGAAGCCGCCATGGCTGTATTTGCCGAGCCGGGACCCTGATCAAAAATTGTTGCAGCGGCTATGGCAGAAAGTGCCGTCAGTTTGCTGCATCCCAGGCTCACCAGCACAGGATAAAAAGAGGCCACTAGCAGCAGGCCCAGGCCTGCCGCTGATGGTATCGTCATAAAGAGAAGCTGTCCGATTGGAATAGCAATAACTGATGCCAGGTAAGGGTACTTCTTAAAGAATCCAAGGGGTTTTATTGCTATATAAACAAGAGAGTCGGTGGCCTTTATCTTATTCATGAATGCAACATAACCCCCTATGGTCATGATCATCAGCCCTATTCTCGTGACATTGCTGACAAAACCATCATCAATCTCCTGAACGATATCAAACACAACACTGCCAGAGGGTTTTGAGACTGCTATGGGATTTAATCCCATAGCAGCCGCAATACTGATCATGAACAGTCCGGCAAAGATCAGAACACCCTGCGGATTAAACCGTTTGTACAGCAGCATTGCAGTAAGAACTATTACTGCAATGCAGAGTATAAATCCAGTTGCCGCCATATGTACTAGTAGCCGGGATTCTGCTGGATTACCCTTCCTGAATTCGCATTAATAAATGCCTGTGGGATAGGAAGCAATACAGGTGTTTCATCATCCCACATTCCTCTGACCTCCCTGCCGGAGACCTCATTGTACGTCCTGACCCTTGTCTTGAAGATGTTACTGGCCAGTCTTTCATCTCCTCCGTTCTCCTGGCTGAGTCGGATAAGGGTGTGCCTTCTGTGTTCTTCGGTAATAAGCTCGCGGCTTCTCTCATCAAGGATCATCTCAATGCTCATCTCAGAGGCATCTATGGGAACTGCCAGTGCACGCTCCCTGATCTTGTTGAGCCACAACTCTCCACCCTGTCCCAGCTTGAACAAAGCCTCGGAATAAAGAAGATATGTCTCTGCCAGACGCAGGTACACCATGTCATTATAGGCATTGTCAGCGTCTGCCTGCTCAAAGATAGGATTGACATAGTCCCACTTTTTAGTGGAAGGCCAGTTATACTGCTTAATAGTGGGGTCAGTATCATTGCTCATTGCGCTATTTGGCTTGAGGTTTATCAGGCTTGCACCGCTTTTAAGCACTTCATAGACCTGATTATCAGTGTTTAGAAAATAGAGATGCCATACGAAGGAATTAGTATCATATCTTACATCAATGGCATCCTGATCTTTAAACTTATATAAATTAAACGCACCGAGGGAGATGGCCAGTCGCCCTGCACCTTTACCCGCGTTGAGTGACCAGAAAAGTTTGATGGTCTGTCCGGGATAATCAGGATGACTTAATTTGCTTATATCAGAGAGACTGGAGTAGTAGTTCCTCCACATATTTCTCATGAATGTGTTCGGAGAGTATCCTGTAGCTGCATTTTCGGGTTCGGTATTAGGGAATGCCCAGAGAACCTCCATATTGCCGTCAGAATAGAGAGGTGAGCGGAAGAGATCAATGAATGAATGACCCGGGTTAGATGCATTTTTTCCGAATCGCTCTGTCATCAGGGAGTATTCTGTGCCTTCAACAAGGGGCTGCAGAACCGTTTTTGCATCTTCAGGTCTTCCCATTGCCAGGTACAATTCGCCTAGATAATGACGTGCCACTGCCTCTGACGGAACCGTATTGTTTTCCGTTCTCATCGGAAGTTCAGCAATTGCAAAGAGCAGGTCCTGCTCCATCAAAGTACGTATCTCTGCCACAGGTGTTCGCTCCCAGTCGGTCCGATAGTTGCTCCCTGTAATCTCTTCTGTGGATAACGGTACCGCGCCAAATGAATAGGTCAGGTGCCGGTAAGCCCATGCTCTCACCAGTCTTGCATTGGCAATCACTGTATTCTTGTTCTGCAAGTCTTCGTCTGCAGATCCACCCTGCCAGTCGATATCCTGATTTTCGGCCCTGGTGATGATCATATTTGTGGTGTTAATCACTTTATATAACCACTCAAACAGTGCCTGGAACGGTTCAACATCCTCCATATCTGTAATATTCTTGGGGAAACTGATGTGCCTGAAGCTGGTATGCCTGTTGTTACCCCATGAGTTGTCAGCACCGGCGCTGAACAATACATGTTTGGCAAAGGGGATGCTGCCGAAGGAGGTGCCGCCGTAGAACCTGTCACCACGGTCATACTCATCCCTTACCAGTGCGAACATAGCGTTCTGCATGTTCTGAAAACCACTGTAATTGACCAGGAGGTTTTCAGCAAAGATGTCATCTACAGGTTTTTCTGTCAGGAAATCCTCGCTGCAGGAAGAAATCGCCAGGACAGAGACCATTATTAAAAAGTATACTATCTTTTTCATTTTTATAGCAGTTTAGAGATTATTAGAAACTTGTCCTGATTCCGAATGTGAGTTGCCTTGTCTGTGGAATGGCTCTTTGTACCGCTCCGGTTGAAGTAAATTCCGGATCCAGGCCTGACCAGTTGGTGAGTGTGTAGAGGTTCCTTATACTCGTATATACCTCAAGCCTGGATAAACCGGCTTTCCCGATTAGTTTACTGTCGAACATGTATGCAAGAGTGACGTCCTGAATCCTGAGGAAATCAGTCTTCTCATAGAAGTTCATTCTTCTTACGTTCACTGAGCCATCCGGTACGTTAGCCGGATATGTTTCTATCTGGTTCTCTGAAGTCCAGAAAACCTTGTCAAGCTGATTCTGCCTGTAAGAGAGAGTCATGGGGGTAAGCAGAAAATTAGGCCTTGTTTCACCTACCGCACCATTAACAAAGACTGAAAGGGAGAGATTCCCGTAGGAGAAGGTGTTATTCATACCCGCAGTAAACAGTGGCGTCCGCCTGCCTATTATCTGCTTGTCCTCTTCAGGTGTTATATCACCGTCTTCATTTACATCGATGTATTCAATGAACCCGGCGGTCTTGTCAGTGTCGGTAGATTCACCTTCCTGCCAGATGCCGCCAAAGAGGTAATCATAGTTCACATTTACGTCGTTACCGATGAACCATTCGCTTGCTATATCATCTATCGGCTCCCCGTCTTCACCATATAGGCCAACGTCAACCAGGACGGTCCTGTTCTGAACGAAACTCAGGTTGGTTGTCCACTTGAATTTGTCACTGTCAATATTGACAGAGGAGATCTGAAAATCTATGCCATTCCCTTTTGTCTGGCCAACGTTCTCAAGTATTTCACTTGCACCGTTAATTGGCGGTATTGACCTTGAAAGCAACAGATCGAAGGTGTTGGTCAGATAAAAATCAAATGAACCTGTAATCCTGTCATCCAATATTCCAAAGTCAAACCCGAAGTTGGTGGATGTAGTTGTTTCCCATCCGAGCAATGCTGATGCCAGCCTGGAGGGATAAAACCCGAATAGCGGACTGTGATCACCTGACAGGTAGTCAAGGCTCCTGAGGTTTGGAAGGCTTGAATAGGGAGAGATTGCCTCATTCCCGTTTTTGCCCCATGATGCCCTTAACTTCAGGTTATTAACAATTTCATTGAACGGCGAATCCTTTACAAAAGATTCATTTGTAATGTTCCATCCGATGGCAAGTGAAGGAAAAATCCCATATTTTCTGTCAGCACCGAAAGCCGAAAAACCGTCGCGCCTCACGGTGGCAGTCAGGAGATATCTGCTGTCATAACCGTAGTTGACCCTGAACATCTGTGAGAGATGGTTTGATTTGTCCTGAGCTGCTGAAGGAAGCATAAAACTTGCCTTGTCAGGCTGGTAAAATGTCATAACATCACTTGGGAATCCTGTTGCCTCTATACCGTTTGATTCCTGCTTGTACCCCTGTGCTGAATAAAGTCCGGTAAGAAAAAGGTTATGCTTACCGAATTGCCTTGTGTAGGAGAGTATGTTTTCAACCAGCCAGTCTACCTGGTAATTGTTGGTGAGCCTCAGCGCGCCGTTGCTGAGAAGACCCTCGTAAGTATTGCGACCCTGATAATTCTGTTCAGCCTGTGTCTGGTAGGTATAGCCGGTATTAAGCTTGTAGGCTAATCCTTCAATGGGAAGATTTATGTCGACATAATTGTTTGAAACCAGTACATTCTTGTGGTTTACATCCACCTCATTCAGTCCGCTTAACGGGTTCCTTGAATAGCTCGCATCTTCCCATGTGGAAAGACGCAGTTCTCCTGAATCCGTATATGCCTTCCCCAGCGGGTTCATTGTAAAGGCATCATCGAAATCAGCGGCCCTGCCGCTCCTGTCATAGAATCCGTACTGGGTGCTGGTACCGATGGTGATGTATTTGTTCACCGTCTGGTCAAAGTTTATTCTCAGCATGATACGACTGAAATCATCGTTTTTCGCAATACCCTTATTTGAGGTATAGTTACCCGAAATGAAATACCTTGAGTTATTCCCGGAGCCTCTTAATGAAAGGTTATGCTGCTGATTAAATCCGTTTCTGAGAGCAAGGTCAACCCAGTCCGTTGTTTCATTCTGAGCGTACATCTCCGCCTCGGTTAAGGTATGAACCAGTCCGGCCTCAAGCTTGTATGCACCAAACGTTGGTCCATCCATCATCTTTGGAATGTTGATTGCGGATGCAGAGGTGATGCTGGCATCATAGGAGACTAACACTTTCTCTCCGTCCTTGCCTTTCTTTGTTTGTATCAGGATAACCCCGTTGGCGCCCCTTGCCCCGTAAATAGCCGAAGAGGAGGCATCCTTCAGTATCTCCATTGAAGCGATGTCATTAGGGTTAATTTCAGACCAGTTGCCCGAGTATGGCACACCGTCCAGTATTATCAGCGGAGCATTTGAGGCAGTAATTGACCGGCTGCCCCTGATGCGGGTGGTTGTTGCCGATCCCTCCGCGTTGGAACCGGTGATGCTGATGCTCAGACCGGCTACAGAGCCTTGGAGCGACTGTATCAGGTTCGAACTGGGACGGCTTTCAAGTGTTTCGGGACTGACAGAAGCCACCGAACCGGTGACATCACTTTTTTTCTGAACACCGTATCCGACCACAACGACTTCATCAAGCAGTGTCTCCTCCGGGTAAAGGACGATGTTAACGCTCCCGGTTCCTGCAACGAGGTACTCAACAGCCTTGTAACCGATAAAGGAAAAGGTGAGTGTCTCTCCCTGCTCTGCGTTGATGGAGAACATGCCGGAGGCATCCGTAAACGTCCCGCGTTGTGTTCCCATGACCTGTACAGTGACACCTGCAAAGGGTTCATCTCTGTCACCATCCGTTACTTTTCCCCTGATCTGGGCGCTTGCCATGGAACAGAAGAAAAGAAATAATAGAAGTGCAAATGTTTTCTTCATTTTGATAGTTTTTTAGGTTATAATCTGGTTGTCATTTTTTAATAACTCTGTGATAACTAATGGTATCGCCTAATGATGCCATGGAAATCCTGTACGAGATGAAACCGTTCAATGACTCCGGCTCCATGAGGGATACGGCATAATTGGCATTTTTCTGATGCAGATCAACATAGTATGATCCCTTTGGGAAGACCTTCTTCTGATTGAATATTTCTGCTTTTGCTGACACTGTATTTATCTTTTCCCATTCGGTAACATCTTCCTCATATTCAGTAACTATGAAGCTTTCAACAGTCTGTTTTTTCTTTTTCTTAAGCTGTTCAACCTGCAACCCCAGGAGTGAAAGAATCTCAATTTCCTTCTTGCAGCTTGCTTCAAGAACATAACCTGCCGGTCGCGGCCGGACGAGCTCCGGGGACAGATTCTCTGCATCCTTTATCTTAAGGTCAATAGTCAGAAGTTCTCCCGTTTCGAGGTCAATAAATTTCACGCCGGTATTATAGTACGACGGAGCGTTGAGAACAACAATATCATCACGGGCTGCGATTGTAGCCTCTCTGGCCTCCGCAACAATGCGCTGCACCTCTTCTTTATGATTAAGCGCACTCTCAAGAAACGCCCTGGCAACAATATATGAACTATGTGTTCTGCGTGCGAAAGAGGTTCGCCCAAGACCTATTCCCCTTGTTTCCACAAGCATTGAGACTGAATTGGAAAGGGCAAAAGAGGTAGAACTTGAGTGAGGGCTCTGCGCTCCCTTGTTCAGGATCATTTCCTCCCCGGATACATCTGCCGTAAAATAGAAATTATGAGTATAACCATTCTTCTCCAACGCCTGCTCAGCCTCTGCCTGGAAGATCTCCTTTGAAGCTCTGCGTAAACCCTCGGGAATATTCAGGTACCCGGAAGGCAGAAAAAGCACATCATAAAAGGCAGAGGCTCCATTTTTGCCAAGGTCGGAAAACTCTCTTCTCGTCGGTTGGTATTCGTGAAAATCGAATGCAACATCCGCCTGCCAGTCGATATAGGCTTTTTTAATTATTTTGCTTACAGGATCGGCAAACTTTGTCTGATCACGGTTAAGGTCATACCCTCCGGCTGATCTTCTGTTCATGGCAATATAACCATCCATATTTGCAACAGGCAAGATTGCAATGTCCATATTGTCAAGAAAAGCGGATCCTTCCTCAGTGGTCAGTAACTCATGTGCCAGGAAGAGAAGGGCTTCCCCACCCGCAGGTTCATTGCCATGTAACAGGCCCTGCATCCATACTTTTATTTTGCCGGCCGATGAGCCTGAGCCATGCGAAAGATATATCACAGGTATATCACGGCCCAAAGGCGTTGCACCAATAATTTCAATACGTGCACCAGTATGTCCGGCAATACTGTCATTAATCCATTTCATGATCTCATCATATGACGCAAACCTGTCATCTGCAATTGAAAGAGTGGGTGTGTAAAACTGAACCCCGGGATCCGGGAAATATTTCTCTGTAATAAAAGCAGGTTGCTGCGACAGAACAAGTATGGGAACGATTGAAAACAACAATAAGAATGCGAACTTCTTTTTCATCGGATAAAATCTTTTTTATATAAGCAGGTACGATAATGCAACAATCATAAATGCTATTGCCAGGAAGGGAAGAATGTTTCTTCTGGCAACATCGAAAGGAGAGACTCCGGCTATTTCGGAAATTGCAATAATTACAATAGCAATTGGGGATGCAGCCCTCCCCAGCCCTGCCGAAAGCTGTACCGGTACCATCATGTTGATGGCAGAGATGTCAAAGTTTGCAGCGAATTCGGGAACAAAACCGCTGATTGCAGTGAATGATGCAACACCGCTTCCGGTGATCAGCGAAGCAGCAAAGGTGAAAATGGTCATCAGAATAGTAACGAAAATGGAGTTCAATCCCAGAGTCTGTACAATTGCTGCAAGCATGTCTATCAGGCCCAGATTCATCAGGCCAAGCGCAAAAATCTCCGCACAGACAATGAGAACAATCACCGAAGTAAAAGTCCTACCCATACCTATCCAGAATGGAGTAAATGAAGCAAAAGTCTGCCTCAGTGACATACTCCTGAAAAAGTAGGCTATTGATGAAATAAGCAACGAAACCAGTATCAGAGGGGCAATGTCAACTTTTATTCCAAATTGTAAGAGATTGATCGACTCTGAAAAAATGATTGTAAAAATAAGTGGCAGAGTAGGCAGCAAGGCAAAATATAGCGGAGTGGACTTTATCAATTCCTGAATATCCGAATGTCTTCCACTTCTGATTACTCCGCCATCATCCTTTCTGTCAAAATACCTGTTGGAAACATAAAGGAGCATCATCATTACAATAGTCAGAGGCAGCGTTACCCTCAACTGTCTGCCAAAATAAAACAGGGTGTCTGCCTGGATGGTGCTGGCTGCTACATACGCGTTGTTTGATGTGGGCCCCATGTCAAAAACCGTACATGCCGCAATAACAGATACTGCAGTTAATCTGCTCACCCCAAGGCTTATCAGAACCGGATAAATAGTTGTTATGAGCAACAATCCAAGAGCAACCGCGGAAGGCGTAGCCATGAAGAGTATCTGACCGACCGGAATAATCATTATTGCTGCCAGGTACGGATATTGCTTGAGAATCGACAGCGGTTGCATAGAAACATAAATCAATGCATCATTGGCCTTGATCTTCTTCATATACTCAACATAACCCCCTATCAGCATGATTAGCAAACCTGTACTGGCAAACCTCCCGGTAAAATTGGATATCACAAAACTAAAAAAGTCAAAAAACAACAGACCGCTGCTCTGCTCCAGCTCCAATGGCTTGGCCACACCAAGTAGTGTAGCCAGAAAGAACATCAGCATACCCATCAATAACAGGGTAACTGACGGATTATACCTCCTGTAAAGCATAAACACGGTCAGGGCTACAAAGTGAATTGCTATTATTCCTCCAACATATATCATTGAAGAGAAATTTGATTCCAAAGTACACTCAAACAATAAACAAATAGATTAATGTTATGCTTAATATTTGCTTAATGCTATTTTTTTTAAATTTGAAGACCAATAAGTTAAAAACGATAATCCTGCCCGGATGACCAAACGCCTTTATATACACTGTTTGATTACCTTGATGGTTTTTCTGTTAAGCAAGGTTGGCTCTGCAGAGAGTATTCCGGCAAAAGATTCCGGGTCGGTTATTCTGAAAGAGAAAATTCACATCAGAATCAGAGCATCTTTTTCAGGTAATGTTGTCAGCTATCCTTTAATCATATTTGGAGTTTCAACGGGGCAAGGGCAGGTAGTGAATCTGATGGCCGATTACGGATCAAATAAAACCCTTGTATTTTTTTTGACAGCAGGGGTGACTGTGCATAAGATTACCCCGGGCTACAATTTTAATTCTCAGCCTTGGACCGAGATAACAGCCACAATAAACTCATCCCCTGATTTGTTTCAGCTTACTGTTGCTGACACAACCATATCAGTACAAGGACTGGGTTTCAGGCGGGGAGACCGGTATACTGTCTCAGTCTTTCAGGAAAGCGGGGACACAACAGACAATCGTAATGAGAATGATATGGTTATTAATTCTGTATCTGTATCTGACGGGGCATCGGACAGGATGAATTATACTGAAATCATTCTCTTACTGATGCTGGTCGTTGCCGATATAATCTTCTTCGTCATTATACACCTGAGAAACAAATATCTGAAGAGAAAAAACAGACAAGATCAGTCCTTATCGATAATGATAAGAAATGAAAAGGTATCAGAGAAGGTACAGATGAAAGTCAGTTCTGTCAATATGTTTGGAGGATTTGAGATTTATAATAAAGCCGGTGAAGAGATTAACGCGCACTTCTCACCCATGCTTAAGGAACTTTTCCTCCTTTTAATATGCAAACAGCCCGAAGAGGGCATCACCTCATCCGCCCTTAAAGAGATACTCTGGTTCGATAAAAATGAAGAGAGCGCCAGGAATAACAGATCGGTATATTTTGCAAAGCTCAGACAGATACTGGACACACTGGGAGTCTATATACTTGCCAACCGTTCAGGAAAATGGACAATTGACTTTGAAGACATATATGTTGATTTTCTGGAGTATAATAAAATTATCAGGCGTGAAACGATAGGGGAAACGGATGTTTCAAAACTCATCTCAATCATCAGGAAAGGGCCACTTTTACCTGAATGCACTTACAGCTGGCTTGATGAAGTAAAAGCCGGGGTTGCCGATTACACCATTACTATCCTCTCAGATTATGCTGACCAGCTGGATAAAAAAATGCACCCCGAATTATTAAATTCAATTGCAGATGCGCTTTTCATGGTAGATCCGCTAAACGACCTTGCCCTGATGTTTAAATGCAGGTACTACAATGGGATGGGGAAGGTTTTTCTATCCAAACAGCTTTACTCAAATTATCTTAAGGATTATAAGAGCACTTACGGAGAAGAATACAATAAATCATACATGGACGTTATTTCAGAACAGTCCTGACCGCTTCTCATACTCCCTGATCAGTTCTTCCCTGCTGACCGGTTTTCCGTGGCCCGGGAGGAATGTCTCACATCCGGTGTCAATAATCTTCTTCCAGCTTGTCAGGAGCAGTTCCACATCATCGGCAAAAGGGGGGAAGGGACTACCGGGCATAGTGCCAATGACCGAGTCGCCGGCAAGGGCCACGATATCGTCAATAACCACCGTGGCACCCCCTGGTGAGTGTCCCGGAGTGTGGATCATGTAACCGTTAATGCCGAAACGGTTCAGGTCAAAGGTTTCTCCGAATACATGATCAGCCTGGCAGGGCTCATACTTAAAAACCGGAGCTACCTTCTTACCCAGGCTGACCAGTCCACGTGTCAGTGCATGTGTCCCGGCAGGTATCGGTGTCTCTCCCAGAGCCAGCGCTTCACTTTCCGCTTCCTGCACCACAACTTCGCAGCCATATTCCCGTGCAAGCCATGCAGCATTGCCTGCATGATCAAAGTGCGTGTGCGTCAGCACAACCGCTTCCGGCACCACCCCTTTTCTGGCCAGGGCATGTTCTATCCGGCTGCGGTCAAAGGAGATGCCTGTATCAATGAGTATGGTTCTGCTGTTCCGTGTGACTGTATAAATATTGCAACGTGCCGGTGTAAGCCTAACAACAGAAGTACCTTTTCCTGTATCACGGATATCAATCATGACACTAAGGTATGCAATACTTAAAGTCTTCCGTTGTTAATATTACGGATAAACATTAATAACTTTGATCCGCACACCAATCATGACATTATGATTACCATCCCAATGTACCAGGTTGACGCCTTCACCACCGGACCCTTCACAGGGAATCCGGCCGCCGTGTGTGTTCTCACTGACCCGGTAGCTCCGGAGACGATGCAGAATATCGCCATGGAGAACAACCTTGCCGAGACGGCATTCATCACCCGGGGAAGCGGTGAATGGCTTATACGGTGGTTTACACCGGTCACCGAGGTGGACCTGTGCGGACACGCCACCCTCGCTTCGGCATTCGTTGTACTTACTATTCTTGAGCCGCAGAGCGATGAGGTTGTTTTCCGGTCACGGGTAATGGGGAACCTTATTGTCAGAAAAAAAGGAGAACAACTCGAACTCGATTTTCCAACTGATGAACTTCACGTATGCACTGTTCCGGACCTGATAAGGGAGAGCATCGGGAAAGCCCCACGGGAAAGTCACATGGGCAGAAGTGACTATCTGCTTCTCTATGACAGTGAATCAGACATACTTTCCATGAAGCCTGACTTCAGGAAGCTTGCCACGGCTGACGGTCGCGGCGTAATAGTAACAGCGCCGGGATCAGATGTTGATTTTGTCTCGCGGTTTTTCGCCCCGCAGGCCGGCATAGATGAGGATCCCGTAACCGGATCGGCCCATACAACGCTGACACCATTCTGGTCTGCCCGACTCGGGAAGAAGACACTGACTGCCCGGCAGCTCTCTGCCAGGGGCGGGCTGCTTGAGTGTACACTTACGGGCGACAGAACCCGCATCGCAGGCTCAGCACAACTTTATCTAAAAGGCGAGATATACGTCTGACTTAGGTTAAAAACAATTAAGTTTGCCGTCGAATAAAAAGAGGATGACAAAGAAAGAAGCCGTACGTCCCTACGGGGAGAAGCAGGACCAGTTTGACAGGCGCTACCTGCGCATGGCGGGAGTATGGTCTGAGAACTCCTACTGTAACAGAAGGAAAGTGGGAGCACTAATCGTAAAGGACAAGATGATCATATCAGACGGTTATAACGGAACCCCTGCCGGCTTTGAAAATGTGTGCGAGGATGAGAATAATGTTACCAAGCCATACGTTCTACATGCTGAAGCCAACGCCATCACCAAGGTAGCCAGATCAAACAACTCAAGCGAGAACGCCACCCTGTATATCACTGACTCACCCTGTATGGAGTGCGCCAAACTGATAATACAGGCGGGCATCAGGCGTGTCGTTTACAGCAACCAGTACCGCAACCTTGACGGCATCCAGCTTCTTAAACGGGCAGGCATCGAGCTTGTCTATATTGACCTCGGAGAAAAGAAAAATGAAATATAACAGAGCATACCTTCCGCTGATTATCGGAGCCGCCATTGCTATTGGCATACTGATTGGCTTTTACATGCCCCATCCGCAAACCGGACTCTATACCAATTTCCCCCCTTCAAATGACAAGATGAGCCGGGTACTTGACATCATCGAATCTGATTATGTTGACACGGTGAACCGCAATGCGTTGATTGATGAGGCTATACCGGTAATTCTTCGCAAACTTGATCCACATTCGGTCTATATCCCGGCCACTGATCTGGCAGAGGCCAATGAGCCCCTGCAGGGTAACTTTGACGGGATAGGGGTCTCTTTCAACATGCTTACTGACACCGTGCTGATAATAAGCGCCATCTCAGGAGGACCCTCAGAGAAGGCCGGCATCATTCCCGGAGACAAGATTATCTTTGTCAATGACTCGCTCATCGCCGGCAAAGGCATTCCGGATGAGGATATAGTCAAGATGCTCAAGGGACCGCGCGGCACTAAAGTCGACCTGAAGATTGAGCGCAAGGGAACCGACACCCTGCTGCCTTTCACCATCACCCGAGACAAGATACCTATCTATAGCGTTGATGTCTCCTACATGATGTCAGATGAGGTTGGCTATATCAAAATCTCCAACTTCGCCCTTACCACACATGATGAGTTCAAAAATGGCCTGCGCGAACTGAAAACCCAGGGAATGAAAAAACTCATCCTGGACCTCAGAGGCAATTCCGGAGGAGTCATGGATGCAGCCACAATGATAGCCGACGAGTTTCTACCTGACGGAAAACTAATTGTATTCACCATGGGTAAATCAACCCCCAGGCAGGATTTCAAGGCTACCTCGCAGGGCGATTTTGAAAAGGGCGAACTGGTAGTGCTTATAGATGAATGGAGCGCCTCTGCAAGCGAAATACTTGCTGGCGCGGTGCAGGACAATGACCGGGGAACCATTATCGGGCGACGCTCATTCGGCAAGGGTTTGGTACAGGAGCCTGTGGTGTTCCGTGACGGTTCTGGCATGAGACTCACCATCGCAAGATATTATACCCCTACGGGCCGCTCAATTCAGAAACCGTATGACCAGGGCGTAGACAAATATTACGAAGATCTGGGCGACAGACTCATGCACGGCGAGTTCGAAGAGGCAGACTCTATCAGGATGGATGACTCTCTCAGATTCACAACTCCAGGTGGTAAAACCGTTTATGGCGGCGGCGGAATCATGCCTGACATCTTTATACCCATTGATACAACAGGAATATCCGATTATTTCCTGGCTATCAGGAACTCCGGACTCCTCTACAGGTATGCTCTTAAATACACTGAAGACAACAGGGACGCGATGAAAAAACACAGTGACCTGCCTGCTCTTGACAAATGGCTTTCAAGCCAGGACCTGATCTCAAAATTCACCAGGTATGCAGATCAGAACGGCATACCGGCAAACAGGCAGCAGCTTGCCGTTTCAGAAAATATCATTTACGTCCAACTGAAGGCATACATCGCGCGTAATATGCTGGATAACAGAGGTTTTTATCCTATCTGGCAGGAGATTGACAAGACCCTGCTTGATGCCCTGACTTATCTGGAGAACATTTGATCATTCTCTGCCATTCAATGTTCGAGGACAGCATGCGATTATGATTTGCCGGTTAAGGCTCCCGGCAACCATCCGATCATTCTTTACCAATCGAGCCTTCGGCCGAAACCGGTGATCAGCCCTGCTGACCGCTCCGTCTCTTCAATGAAACCAAGGTGTCCCGAATTCTCAAGGATGACAGTCTCTGCATTCTGCGGCAGAGAGGTGTCCCGTATGGCCTTTTCAGGAGAAAAATAAAGATCATCCCTGCCAAGGATCCAGAGCAAGGGTACTCTTCCGCTTTCCACCAGCGACTTCCTTGAAGGCCGGGCTATCATCCCGTTCAAAATGGCAATTATGCCCTCCCCGGAATTGAGCGAGGCTATCATTTTCGATCTTCTGAGCGCGTCAGACATTGATCGCAGGTTTTTTTCGGCAAACATCATCGAAATATTTCCCGGGTACATGATATTCTTCTTCCCTGCCTTAACAACTGCTATCTCCCGGTTTCGCTTTGCGACAGCCTCAGGGGAATC
>DCSU01000033.1:35283-36510 GCA_002325785.1 Bacteroidales bacterium UBA1458
TGTCCGGGCAGATCGATTGCAATTACCCGTAATTCTCCGGAGATCTTCTCCGTCAGGGGCTTCCACACCTCCGACGTCTCAAGATAACCGTGCAAAAGGACTACAGGCTTCCCGCTTCCCGTTATATGATATGCAATATTTATTCCCTCAAATTGTATGGTCATGTTCATCAATAATTTGTTTACGGCTAAAAACTTTTTAAATTTACAAGTAAGAAAAGATTTTCCAGTGATCTTTTAACTAACCCAGAACTCAAAAGTACAATACCGATGAATAAAATCCTTTTCTCAGCTGTCTCAAAGAAATTTGTGATGGCGCTGGCCGGTTTGTTCCTGCTTTTATTTCTTCCTGTGCACCTGGGCATCAATCTGATGCTGTTGCAGGATGACCCGGAACCCTTTAACAAAGCCGCTCATTTCATGGCAACGTTTCCCCTGGTAAAGGTGGTGGAGATTTTACTTATGCTGGCCATCCTGATTCACATATCCTATGGGATATTCCTTCAGGTTCAGAACTGGCTGTCAAGGCCGGTGCGCTATTCCGTCAGGAACAAATCTGACACCTCCGCCTTTTCAAGATTCATGATCTGGACAGGAGGGTCCGTTCTGATCTTTCTTGTTATCCATTTCTTCAATTTTTACTTCATCAAGCTTGGGATTGTGGAGGGTGATCCGGAGAATTTCTATGCGTTAGCTTACCAGCTTTTTGCAATCCCGAAATATGTAATCCTCTACTGGGTTTGCTTTCTGCTTCTTGGTTTTCACCTCTACCATGCTCTGCAGTCGGCTTTTCAGACTCTTGGTCTGGCTAATGAATTCTGGACTCCGGTCATTAAGGCCATCTCGCTTATATATTCGATAGTGCTTCCAGTCGGATTTGCAATTATACCGCTTGTCATATGGCTTTTCAAATAACCCGAAGAAACAAGACAACATGATAACTCTGAATTCAAAGATTCCTGAAGGACCGCTTGAAGATAAGTGGACCAGGTATAAAGCCAATGCAAAACTGGTCAGTCCGGCCAACAAGAAAAAACTTGATATTATAGTGGTAGGAACAGGAATCTCCGGTGCCCCTGCTGCCTCATCGCTTGGTGAGATGGGATATAATGTCAAGGTGTTCTGTTACCAGGATACGCCCCGCAGGGCACACTCCGTTGCTGCCCAGGGTGGCATCAATGCGGCAAAGAACTATAAGAATGACGGCGACAGTGTTTATCACCTATTC
>DCSU01000006.1:0-3048 GCA_002325785.1 Bacteroidales bacterium UBA1458
GTAGGTGATCACGAGGACGGTCGCGCCGCGGGCCTTCACTTCCTTGATGTTGGAGTCCATCTTGTCGAAAAGCGCGCTTTGGGTGCAGATCGCCACCACCAGGGTCGAATCGTCGACGAGGGCGATGGGGCCGTGCTTCAGCTCGCCGGCGGCATAGCCCTCGGCGTGGATATAGGATATCTCCTTGAGCTTCAGGGCCCCTTCCAGGGCAATGGGAAAATTCAGCCCCCGACCGACAAAGAGAAAATCCCGGCAGTCATAATACCGATCCACAAGTTCCCTGATTTCTTCCTGCAAACGGGGCAGTTCGGTTTCAATGACCTGCGCGATGCCGATCAGGGCCTGCCCCAACTCCCGCCGCTTTTCCGGAGAAATGGTCTTACGCTGTTCTCCAAGATAAAGGGTAAAAAGAAAAAGGGCTGCGAGTTGGGCGGTGAAGGCCTTGGTAGAGGCCACTCCAATCTCCGGACCGGCATGGGTATAAACCGTCCCGTCCGCCTCCCGGGTCATGGTCGACCCCACAACATTGCAGATGGTGACAATCTTTGAGCCCAACTTCTTGGCCAAACGGATACCAGCGAGGGTATCAGCGGTTTCCCCGGATTGTGAGATGGCCACTGTCAGCACCCGCTCGTTGATCAGCAGGCGCCGGTAACGAAACTCGGAAGCGATATCCACCTCCACCGGAATCCCGGCCCAGTGTTCAATCCAGTACTTGGCCACTAAAGCCGAGTGCCAGGAAGTGCCGCAGGCGACAAGAAAGATGCGGTCGATCTTTTGCAGATCCTCTACTCCCAGGTGCATCTCCGGCAGCTCCACAGCGCCCGTCTCCAGGTCAATCCGGCCACTTACCGTATTGATAATGGACTGCGGCTGTTCAAAGATCTCCTTGAGCATAAAATGAGGATAACCCTCCTTGTCTATCTCTCCGATCTTCAGGTCAACCTCTTTCACCTCGGGCTCCACCCTCTTGTTCCTGATAGCCTTTAACACCATCTCATCCTTGCGTATGACTGCGAGGTCGTCGTCATTGAGGTAGATGACACGCTGGGTATGTTCAACTATAGGTGTTGCGTCAGATGCTATGAAGTTCTCGCCGTCGCCTACGCCAATCACCAGCGGTGAACCGAGGCGTGCGGCAAAGAGCCTGTCCGGCTCGTCACGGCAATACACAGCTATACCATAGGTGCCTTCCACCTTGTTCAGTGCCATTATGATAGCCTGTTCCGCAGAAAGATCGCCCTCAAGATAGAGATGTTCCATGAGGTTGGCCAGAACCTCTGTGTCTGTCTGGCTCGTGAATTTCACATCACGGCTCTCAAGATGTTTTTTTATGCGGGCGTAGTTCTCAATGATACCATTATGCACCACTATAAAATGTCCCCTGCATGAGACCTGCGGATGGGCGTTAATCTCGTTGGGTTCCCCATGGGTTGCCCAGCGTGTGTGACCCATGGCTATGGACCCGTCAAAATCCTTGCCTGCAACCATCTCCTCAAGATCGCGGACCCTGCCGGCACACTTGAAGATCTCCGTCCTCTCACCGTCGCTTATGGCGATACCTGCAGAGTCATATCCCCTGTATTCCAGCCTCTTGAGTCCGTTGATGACTATATCACGGGCAGGGCGGGACCCTATATATCCTACAATTCCACACATAACGATCTTTATTTAAAATATAAGGAACGAAAGTACGAATTTTGGTTCACAAAATCNNTAATCAATATATTGTGTATGCAAACTCAAATCTGAAGGCAGGATCATTCCCGTTAGCCCGGAAGATTACGTTTTGCGTTGCTGACAGGGGAAAGAAGAGCTCCACTGACGTAGTGTCTATCTCTCCGTCAAGGTACTGCTGGACAAAGGTTGTTATGTTGAACTGGTAGCTATCTTTATCAGTATTGTAGGTTCCGTCCATGAAGCTTACGTCATGAATCAGGTCAGGAACTACCTGCTCCTCCCCCTCGCTGTTGCGGTACCGTACATAGATCTGGAGGGGCAAGTTTTTCTCGAGATAGGTCTCTCCGTCGATATGTACCGGAGCAATAATTCGTGCCTTATTGACCGCAATTCTGTCGATACCCCTGAAGGCTTCAAGTGACGGCAGGTCAAGCTTAACATACACACCGTGGTATGTCTGCAGGAAGGCTGCAGTGTCCGCGACCAGATCATTTACATGCATAATCTGTTTCCCCGGGTCAGCCGTAGTCCGGTCATGGGTGAACCTGTTATAGTTCACGGCCCGTTCAGTGGCTACGAAGGAATAACTGCGGACAACAGTATCAGCGGCATGGTAATATATGGTGATAGCCAGTGGATTCTCAGCCGCGGTCAGGGTCATCAGCACCGGATTGGTCTCACTCCGGATGCCAAAATAGAGACCCTTGAAAAACTCCTTGTAGAAATTGGAGGCAGGTCTGAACATGGCGGTATCCCTGAACAGGTATTCAGCAACCGAGTTGTCAAGTCTTACAGAATAGGTTGAATCTGCTTTCAGAACAGGCATCGGATACTCTCCAAGGAATTTGATCGTATCAGGATCCTGTCCCGCATAGTAAACATCCGGATCTGTCAACTCCGTCCCGGTCTCGTAAAGCCTTATATAATGTATGGCAGCAGTGTCTCCGGAGATTGAAGAGGGTACGAAGCCCAGTTTAACCGAGTCTATGTTTATGACCGATTTGCGCAAGGAATCAAGCAGCCTGAGCTGAGTCACGAAGTCACAGTAAGTGTCCCCGAAATACTCGTCATAGACACCGCCTGCGATCATTTTCGTGCTGTCAGACGACAGGGATTGTTCATCGTACATGGTATAGGCCCTGATGGTTACGGTATCCGTTGATTTGATCGCTATGAAATCTCCATCAGGCAGCAGGCCGATGCCGATATTCATCGGATCCTGATCGCACGAGGCCATGGTAAGNNGCCAGCAGGGAGAAAAGTGGAAATATGGATTTTAGCAATCCGGTCCGTAGGCCGCTATGGTTCTTATTTCTTTTGTTCAAGTAGAAGCTTGTCATAAAAATCGTTGTATGCATCAATATAATT
>DCSU01000006.1:3067-3412 GCA_002325785.1 Bacteroidales bacterium UBA1458
TCAATAGAATCACTCCCGAGTATAATTCCGTCAGAGTTCTCGGTCGCCAGTTGCGTCAGGCCCTGAAAGTCAACGCCGTTCTTTATTGCCTTCAGTGAATCACTGGCAATACCATCAGTCATAAGCTTATCAGCCAGTGAAGATCTTAACGGCTTCTTAAAACCGTTATTGTAAACGGAATATACCGACTTGACCTTGCTGAACACCGGGTCATCAGAGTAGATCTTCCGCAGATAAAGGGGCACCAGCGAGGCAAGCCATCCGTGACAATGCACAATGTCAGGACTCCACCTCAGCTTCCTCACGGTCTCTATGACACCCCTGGCAAAGAAGATTGCCCTTTCG
>DCSU01000006.1:3440-45145 GCA_002325785.1 Bacteroidales bacterium UBA1458
GAAATAGACCTGCATGCGGGCCGACTGGATGGAGGCTACCTTGATAATGAGCGGATGATCGGTGTCATCAATGATCAGGTTCATTCCCGAAAGGCGAATGACTTCGTGAAGCTGGTTCCTTCTCTCATTGATAGAACCATAACGGGGCATGAATGTACGGATCTCTTTCCCCCTTTCCTGTATGCCCTGCGGCAGATCACGGCTGATCTTTGAAAGCTTTGTCTCACCAAGATAAGGCATGATCTCCTGTGAAACAAACAAAACCCTTCTGCTCTCCATTAAAACCTCCCGGTATACCTTAATTAAATCAAAGTGCAAAGATAATAAAAAAAATACAATTAATTTCCAAGCTTAAATACAACGGGTTACCCGTAAAATGGTGTTATTTTTGTATTGCCGGGCCGGTAACACTCCGGTGCCTGGCCCGGCTCGTCACTTATAATTCAGAGCAATGAAGGTACTTACAACGGCCAAAGAGGTAAGGGAGCATTACAGGGTATGCGTGTTGAGGCATCCCGGTCTTGTACCCACCATGGGAGCACTGCATGAGGGACATCTCTCGCTGGCAGAAGCGGCAGTGAAGAGCTGCCGGATGGTTGCCGTCTCCATCTTCGTCAACCCAACCCAGTTCAATGATCCGGATGACCTCCTGAAATACCCGAGAACACTTGAGGCTGACCTGGCGTTGCTCTCCGGCGTCATGAGGGAAAACGATTTTGTCTTTGCCCCGGCAGCGGAAGAGATATATCCTGAACCCGATACACGCACCTTCGATTTTGGGGCGATCGAACGGGTGATGGAGGGACCCTTCAGGCCCGGCCACTTCAACGGGGTGGCACAGGTAGTATCGCGACTCTTTGAAATTATCAGGCCCTCCTCTGCATTCTTCGGGCAGAAAGACTACCAGCAACTCACAATAATAAAGGAGCTGGCACGCCGCGATTTCCCCGATAAGGCAATAATCGCCTGTCCAATAGTAAGGGAAGCCGACGGTCTGGCTATGAGCAGCCGGAACAGGCGCCTGCTTCCCCGCCATCGCGAGAGAGCCGGCGAGATCTACCGGACCCTTATCGCGGCAGCAGCCATGACCCCCGATTATGAAACGGGAGAGATAAAGGAGTTCGTCGCCGACAGGATAAACATGATCCCGGACTTCAGGCTTGAATACTTTGAAATCGTTGAGGATGTGACGCTTGTTCCCGTCAGGTCAGCCATTGAGATGTCTCCTGACAAAACCTATTACGGCTGCATAGCTCTCTATGCCGGCAACGTCAGGCTTATTGACAATATCGAGATGAAGTTGCGCTGACGAAAAGGATATTTATCTTTGCAGCATAAAATGGACTCATCCCTGCAGAATAATGATGATAGAAGTACTTAAATCGAAAATACACAATGTCACCGTCACCGGTGCAGATCTGAACTACGTGGGAAGCGTCACCATTGACGAAGACCTGATGGATGCAGCCAACCTTGTTGAGCATGAGAAGGTCCAGGTGCTTAACAGGAACAACGGCGACAGGCTTGAGACTTATGTCATCACGGGCCGGAGAGGCTCGGGCGAGATTTGTCTGAACGGCCCGGCAGCCAGGCGTGCCGCCATTGGTGATGTGGTGATTATCATGTCATATGCCATGGTCGATTTCGCCGAGGCGCGGACATTCACTCCGCGAATCATAATACCCGATACAGCCACAAACAAACTTATCTGAAATTGAAAAAGGGGCTGAAGCAAACTTTTCAGGCCGTGCTGTTCCTTGCTCTGGCCGTGCTGCTCCTGTGGCTCTCATTCCGGGGCATCGACTTCAGGGATCTCTGGACTGTGTTGCGCACGGCCCATTACTGGTGGCTGGTGCCTGCCATAATTGTCTCCCTCCTGAGTTTCCTGATAAGGGCACGACGCTGGACGCTACTCATAGAGCCTCTCGGATACAAAGCCAGTTTGACAAACGCCTACCATGCGGTGGTTACCGGATACTTCGCCAATATAATCTTCCCGAGGCTGGGTGAGGTCACCAAGTGTGCCGCCCTCGGCAAGAAGGAAAAGATACCTTTTGACAGGCTCGTGGGCACCATGCTTGTAGAGCGCACTATTGACATTCTGACGGTTCTGGTGCTTCTCGGTCTTACACTCGTAGCCGGCAGCTCCGTCACCGGAAGCTTTCTCTCCGAGAATGTCATCACCCCGGCCGAAGCGAAACTTTCATCATCCGCAGGCTCACTCACTGCCATCATCCTGGTCCTCGTTGCCCTGGTCATACTTGCCATTGTACTCTGGTTCAGGCTCAGGCCGAAGCTATCGGCTAAACCACTTTTCGCCAGGGTCTACACCTTCACAGACGGTATAATTGACGGACTGAAGTCTATCGCCAGGCTGAAAAGGAGGTGGGAGTTCATCCTGCTTACAGTACTGCTCTGGATCTCTTACCTTCTGATGTCATTCTTTCCGCTCTTATGTCTTGACGCAACCTCGGACCTGGGTCCGGGAGCCGCCATATTCATCCTGGTGATCGGCAGCTTCGGGATGGCAGCGCCGGTACAGAGCGGACTGGGAGCATATCACTGGATCGTGTCACGAGGCCTGCTGGTAGCCTACGCCATACCCCTCGAGGAGGGGCTGGCATATGCCACCCTTACCCATGAGTCACAGTTCCTGCTGATAGCCCTCACCGGCGCAATCTCGCTGTATGCGCTCTTCGGGAAAAAGGGAGGAAAGGTTTTATCCTCTGCCGTTGCTGAAAAAGAGTCGTGATAGCGTTCTTTTGGTAAATTTGCCTGTTGCATAATCCTTTCCCCCATGGCAAAGAACAAGAGTGTTTATGTGTGCCAGAACTGCGGCGCTGAGTCACCCAAATGGATTGGCCATTGTCCTGCTTGCAGGGAGTGGAACACCTATCGCGAGGAGCTGGTAACCCATTCGTCATCACCGGGGATTGCGAAAGATGCCCCGCGGAGGAAGCCTGAGCTTCTCTCGGGGATAGAGGTGAATGAGAATGACCGAATCTCTACCGGGATAGGTGAGGCAGACCGTATCCTGGGAGGAGGGATGGTTAAAGGATCTCTGATACTCATGGGCGGAGAGCCCGGCATAGGCAAGTCTACCCTCGCACTGCAGATAGCGCTGGCCAGTGAAGGAAGAAAGGTGCTCTATGTATCCGGGGAAGAGAGCGAAGGGCAGGTCAAGCTCAGGGCAAAGCGTCTCGAGGGAACCAATGACAACTGCTTCATATACAACGAGACTGAGCTTGAGAACGTCATAGCACAGGCAGGAGCTATGAATCCGGGCCTCGTGATAATAGACTCTATACAGACCCTCAGCTCCTCGGTGCTGGAGTCCTCTGCAGGTTCAGTGTCGCAGGTCAGGGAATGTGCCGCCATGATGCTCCGTTATGCCAAAGAGTCTGGCGTGCCGGTGATACTTATAGGACACATAACCAAGGACGGCACGCTTGCCGGGCCCAAAGTGCTGGAGCATATCGTTGACGTGGTCCTCCAGTTCGAGGGTGACGGGAACTATGTCTTCCGTATCCTCAGGCCTGTCAAGAACCGCTTCGGGTCAACGGCTGAGATAGGCATCTTCGAGATGGCCTCCAACGGCCTGCGCGAGGTGACAGATCCGTCGGAGCTTTTCATCCGCCGCGACCGTGACCCCGCCAGCGGCGTAACCATTGCGGCAACGGTTGACGGCCTGAGACCCTTCATGATTGAGACACAGGCGCTGGTGAGCAGCGCCGTCTACGGCACCCCCCAGCGGAGCTCCACCGGCTTTGACACTCGCAGGCTGAACATGCTGCTCGCAGTGCTGGAAAAGAGGGCAGGCTTCCGGCTGGGAGTGAAGGACGTCTTTCTTAACATCGCCGGCGGACTGAAAGTAAGTGACCCGGCCATTGACCTTGCCGTGGTGAGCGCGGTAATGTCATCGAATCTTGACGCACCTGTAGACCAGCATACAACCTTCGCCGGAGAGGTGGGATTGTCAGGGGAGATACGACCGGTGGCAAGACTCGAACAGCGTATCATGGAAGCCTCAAGGATGGGCTTTGAACAGATAGTGGTCTCTGGTTATCACAGAAGCATCAGGGAACAGCCCGGAATAAAGATATCAAAGGTCTATAAGGTCGAGGGACTCGTCAGGATGCTATTCTCGTGAGAAAGCTGTCGGCAGTTTGAGCCTCCGACGCTGACGCAGGAGGAGGCTCAATCCCGACCACGCAGTGCGTCGGGACAACAGTCAATCAATTGGATATGACCGCATGACGGAGTGAAGCGACTGACCGCAGGACCTTCAGACTTCAGACCTTCAGACCTTCAGACNNATCGACAATCGACAATCGCAAATCTTTTAGGCTGCAGGACAGCAAGACGGAGCGAAGCGACCGACCTTTCTAGTACTCGCGTTGCCTGTCAGGACTGTTTTCCAGCTGTTTCTTTATGTTCTCACAGTCAAGCTGAACATTGAAGTTGGCAGGGGCCTCGAACTGCGCCGCTCCCAGGTGGGTAAACACACTGTCGGCAAGAAGCTTCTGTATGAACAGGCCGAAGACAGGCAGAGCCATATTTGACCCCTGCCCCAGGGAGAGATCCTCAAAGTGGATAGCCTGATCCTCCCACCCGGTCCACACACCGGCAACCAGGTCGGGTAACACACCCATGTACCACCCGTTGGAGTGGTTCTGCGTGGTGCCCGTCTTGCCTCCCATCTGGTTGGTAAGCCTATAGGTGCCCCGGAGCCTCAGCCCCGTACCAGTGTTAACAACCCCCTGCAGCAGTGTTGCCATAAGAAAGGCATCATCTTCACTGATCACTTCGTCAATGAATGGGGTAAAGGTTGAGATCACATTGCCGTTGCGGTCTTCGATACGCGTAACATAGAGCGGCCGCGTATAGACCCCCTTGTTGGTAAAAGTGCCATAAGCCCCTACCATCTCCTCAAGAGAGAGGTCAGAGGTACCGAGGAAGATCGAATATACCGGGTCAATAAAACTTCTTATGCCCATACGGTGCATCAGGTCAACAACTGCCTGCGGCGAAAACTGCTTCATCAGCCAGGCAGATATATAATTCTCTGACTGCGCCAGCCCCCACTTGAGTGTCACCATGCGTCCATGGTATTCTTCGGGCCCTGAGCTCCTGGGGATCCATGGTACCGAATCTCCCGGAAGGTCAAACGAACGTGCTATATTCTCCACCTCGAAGCATGGCGTATAACCATCCTGCATCGCAAGAGTGTAAAGGAAGGGCTTGATGGTGGAGCCTACCTGTTTCTTCTGCTGGGTCACGGCATCATACTTGAAATACCTGAAGTCAGGGCCCCCCACATAGGCCTTAACATGACCGGTGTGCGGATCCATTGCCATGAATGACGACCTGACAAAGAACTTGTAGTACCTGATTGAATCAAGCGGCGTCATCAGCGTATCTCTCTCTCCCTCCCATGAAAACAGTTTCATCGGAACAGGAGTATTGAAGGCCAGGGTGATGGAATCCTCAGGCACACCTGCACGCCTCATGCTTTGATACCTGTCGCTCTGCCTCACAGATCTGTCCATTATCTGTTTTATCTCGGCAGCGTTGAGATCATTGGAATAGGGCGGGTTCCTGTATGTCCTGGCCTTCTTGTTGAAGACCGGTTGCAGGTTTTTGGTAAGATGCTCAACAAGAGCCTCTTCGGCATAACCCTGCATCTTTGAGTTCAGGGTTGTGTAGATCCTCAACCCGTCGCGGTAAAGGTTATAGTATGATCCGTCGGGTTTGGTGTTCTTCCTGCACCATCCGTACAGCGGGTCATTCTGCCAGCGCCAGAGGGCATCATTATACTGATCCTCAGACCAGAAGTTTTTCCTCTCCGGCTCCTTGCTGTTCATTGTTGTTCTTATGTACTCCCTGAAGTATGTTGCCAGCCCGGTGTTGTGACTGTCCTCCCGCAGGTCAAGCACAAGCGGCAGCTCTTTTACCGAGTCTGCCACCTCGCGTGAGAGATACCCGTAACGCTCCATCTGCGAGATCACCACATTGCGTCTCCTGACGGCGCTCTCCTCATTACGAAGGGGATTGTAGGCCACGGAATTCTTGAGCATGCCTACCAGCATGGCCGACTGCTCTATGTTTAGTGAGTCCGGAGTGGTGTTGAAGTAGATGCGCGATGCCGAGTTGATGCCCACGGCATTATATATAAAGTCGAATACGTTGAGATACATGGTGATGATCTCTTCCTTGGTATAGCTCTTCTCGAGCTTGACGGCCGTCTGCCACTCCTTGAACTTGGCCACGGTGAGCTTTGAGGCGCGTACAATTGCAGGGTCATTTGACAGATCCCTGGGAAGGAAGAGATTCTTTGCCAGCTGCTGCGTGATGGTGCTGCCGCCGCCGGTCTCCTGTCCTAAAAGAATCGTCTTGACCAGCACCCTGGCCAACCCCCTGAAGTCTATGCCCGAGTGCCTGTAGAACCGGATGTCCTCCGTGGCTATCAGCGCATCAACAACATAAGGTGAAATCTCTTCATAATCAGTCCATGTACGGTTCTGAATATAAAACTTCCCGAGCAGTACATTGTCTTCAGAGTATATCTCCGCGGCAAGGCTGTTGTCAGGGTTCTCCAACTCCTCGAATGAGGGAATGGGACCAAGCTTGTTAGCTGATATCAGGATGAACAGCGTGAGCAGAAGAACCGCCGGCAAAGATATTATCACCCAGAACCATATCAGATTTTTCCGGAACTTTTTATCCTTCATGATACCCTCATAATATGGGCGCTAATTTAATGATTTATACAGAATCTTATCCAATAATTTTGAAGTTAGTGCCGTTAATCGCTTACTTTGCCCTGTTTTAAAAAAATCTCGGATGACAGAAAATCTGGTTATAGTTGAATCACCCGCAAAAGCAAAAACTATAGAAAAATTCCTCGGGAAGGACTTCACCGTAGTATCAAGCTTCGGTCATATCCGTGACCTGGCGAAGAACAATCTCGGGGTGGAAGTTGAAAAAGGTTTCAACCCCGTCTACGAGGTTCCCGAGGACAAGAAGAAGGTAGTGAACGAACTACGCAAGCTGGCTTCGCAGACAAAGACTGTATGGATAGCCTCCGATGAGGACCGTGAGGGTGAGGCTATTGCATGGCACCTGATATCGGTCCTGGGGCTTGACCCCTCTTCAACAAAGCGCATCGTGTTCCATGAGATAACCAAGGAAGCCATTAACAGTGCGGTGGCCTCTCCGCGTCAGGTAGACATGCATCTTGTCAATGCCCAGCAGGCACGCAGGATCCTTGACAGGCTGGTGGGCTTCGAGATCTCTCCCGTCCTCTGGAAAAAAGTGCAGCCCTCCCTCTCTGCAGGAAGGGTACAGTCGGTGGCAGTTCGCCTGCTTGTCGACCGTGAGAGAGAGATTATCAGCTTCGTCACTGACTCCGCTTTCAGGGTGACAGGTTCATTCAGCGGACAGAACAGTGAAGGTTCAGAAGTTATTCTCAAGGCTGAGTGTCCTAAAAAATTCGGTACAGAGGCTGAAGCTAAAAATTTCCTGGAGAAGTGTGACGAATCAACCTTCACCGTCGAGAATGTGGTAGTAAAGCCTGGCACGCGATCACCAGCCCCTCCTTTCACCACCTCCACCCTGCAACAGGAAGCCTACCGCAAGCTCAGCTTCTCGGTTGCTCAGACAATGTCCGTTGCACAGAAGCTCTATGAGGCCGGAAAGATAACTTACATGAGAACCGACTCCACAAACCTCTCATCACTGGCACTCAACACTGCCCGTGAAGTCGTCACCTCGGAATATGGAGCCCGGTATTCAAAGACGAGACAGTTCAAGACCCACTCCAAGGGGGCGCAGGAGGCTCATGAAGCCATCAGGCCCACCTACTTT
Source organism: Bacteroidales bacterium UBA1458 (assembly GCA_002325785.1). GTDB lineage: Bacteria > Bacteroidota > Bacteroidia > Bacteroidales > VadinHA17 > SR-FBR-E99. The sequence continues at coordinate 11,307 of DCSU01000006.1, forward strand.
GACCGGAAGGATACCACAGGAAGCACGAATGAGAAAAAACTCTATGAGCTTATCTGGCGCAGAGCGATTGCATCACAGATGGCAGATGCCAGGATGGAGAAGACCACCATCACCATCGGCATGTCATCGTCGCCAAACAACTTTACAGCTGTCGGCGAGGTGATTCTCTTCGACGGGTTCCTGAAGGTCTATACCGAATCATCTGACAGCAACGCCGGCGATGATGAAAAATCGATTCTCCCGCGCGTTGACAACGGGATGGGGCTCACTCCCGGAACTATTTCCGCCCTGCAGCGCTTTACCTCACCCCCTCCGAGATATACCGAGGCCAGCCTGGTAAAGAAACTGGAGGAGCTGGGTATAGGACGGCCCTCAACTTACGCACCCATCATCTCCACAATACAGTCGCGGGGATATGTTGCCCGCGAAGACAGACCCGGTGAAAAGCGAACCCTTACACAACTTACCCTCTCAAAAGGTAAGATAGCCAGGACTGAAAAGATTGAGATTGCAGGGAAGGAGAAGTCGAAACTCTTCCCCAAAGACATAGGAATGATCGTTACCGACTTCCTCATTGCAAATTTCCCTGATATACTCGACTACAACTTCACCGCCGGCGTTGAGAAGGAGTTTGATGAGATAGCTGCCGGCGAGCTGGAGTGGGACAACATGATTGCCGGTTTTTACACTCCGTTCCATCAGTCTGTTGATGAATCCCTCTCCACCAGGGCGCGCATGACCGGCTCCCGTCAGCTGGGTACTGATCCGGCCACGGGACTGCCTGTATTGGTACGGATGAGCAGGTTCGGACCGGTGGTACAGCTTGGTGAAGCCACGCCGGATAGCAAGCCCCGGTTTGCCAACCTCAGGCGTGACCAGCTGCTTGAGACCATCACCATCGATGAGGCGCTGGCTCTGTTTGCATTGCCAAGGAGCGTCGGAACCTTTGAGGAGAGCGAGATGACCGTCGGTCTCGGCAAGTTCGGACCATACGTTAAACACAACGGCAAATTCTACTCCCTGAAAAAGGGTGAGGATGACCCTTATACCATCACAACTGAGAGAGCCGCTGAGCTGATCAGGGAGAAGAGAGAGGGAGACAAGCAGAAAGTGATTAATGAGTTCGACGATATCAGGGTGCTTAACGGGAGATACGGCCCCTATATAGTACATGACAAAAACAACTACCGTATCCCGAAGGGTACCGATCCGCAGAAGCTGACCAGGGAAGAATGCCTGGCAATCATTGAAAAAGGCGGTAAGTCGAAAAGCCCCAGGGGCGGTAAGAAGAAGTGACCTTATATAATATGATCGACCTCAACCAGTATTTTGATCCTGTCTGTCTCGACAAGCCGGAGTCAGAGCCACTGAAAGGATCAGCGGCCTTCTCCCACAACGTGGTGGTCAATACCGGCAACGAGCCCATTGATGACCTCAGCAGTTTCGCAGTGGCCCTCATCGGCGTTCCTGATGACCGCTCGTCGGCCAACACCGGATCATCACATGCCCCTGACGCCATCCGTAAAAGCCTTTACTCCTTCTCGCGCCTTCAGGGTAAGATGAAGATCACCGACCTTGGCAACCTCAGGCCCGGAGCCTCATTTGAAGATACACTTGCCGGACTGCGTGACGTGCTCATTCAGCTGCTGGAACAGGATATCGTTCCGGTGGTCATCGGTGGTACCAGCGCGCTGATGCCGGCAATAGACCGTTGTCTCTCATCGGCCAAAGAGGACTGGTCACTGGTGTCAGTTGACTCACGGCTTGATTTTACGGCAGAGAAAAGAGCGGGGGACTCCCTTAACTGGATGAATGACATGATCTACCGCAGCGGCAGCCGCCTGTCACACCTGTCAGCAATAGGACACCAGACCTATCTTACCGATCAACAGGTGGTCAACAGGTTCAACAGGAGGCACTATGACATGATGCGCATCGGAGAGGTACGCGCGGCGGTGCATGAGACCGAACCTCTCTTCCGCGATGCCACAGCTGCGGTGTTCGACCTCGGCGCCGTTCGTCAGTCTGATGCACCGGGCACCTTCCTCCCTTCCGCCAACGGGTTCTATGGCGAGGAGATATGCCTGCTTGCACGCTACGCCGGACTATCTGACAACCTTAAGATACTCTCTGTCATGGAGGTCAACCCGGTGCTTGACACCCGTTCGCAGACATCTCACCTTGCCGCACAGTTGATATGGTTCTTCCTTGAGGGTTTCTCACAGAAGCAGTATGAGATATCATACCTTGGAGACCAGCTTAACAACCGGTTCACCCGCTACCATGTGACCCTTAGTGACCTGGAGGGTGTGGCCATATTCATCAAGAGCATGATCACCGAGCGGTGGTGGATAGAGATCCGTGACACCGATGGACAGCCGCATTTTCTCGCCTGCTCCTATGAAGACTACCTGTCGGCCAACCGTGACCAGGTCCCCGGACGCTGGACCAGGGCCATGCTCAGGTACGGCCGATAAAATGTGCCGCAATTTGGCACCTTGCATATTTTTTATTTATTTTACTCGTTATATTTAAGGGCGCACAGGCGCTTCTTGAACATGAAGAAAGTCAGGACAGTCATCCTCGCAATAATCATCCCGGTTAGCGTGGTTCTTGGTCAACAGGATCCCGTGATGAGCTATTACATGTTCAACACCCAGACTTACAACCCGGCCTATTCGGGCATGACCGGTATGGTCACAGCCACAGCCCTTACTCGACAACAGTGGGTTGGATTCCCCGGAGCACCCTCAACCATGCTCTTCAATGTGAATACCCCATTCAGCCTCTTCGGTTTGAGGAGCGGGGCAGGACTGCTGGTTGAGGCCGACAAGTATGGCTTCAGCAATGATATCGAATTAAGTCTCTCTTATTCATACCTCTTCTCTCTCGGAAGCGGAACCCTGGGTGCCGGCATCAGCGCAGGGATTCTTAACAAGACACTCGCACCTGAATGGTTCATCCCCTCCGGATCAAGCCATACTCCTCCTTCAGGAGATCCTCTTATCCCGGAGAATGATGAATCTTTTCTTGCACCTGACATCTCTGCCGGCATATACTACCAGGGACTGAATTATTACGCCGGAATCTCGGTGACCCACCTTAACCAGCCAAAAATAAAGTACTCGGAAACAGCTACTTATGTTAGCAGAGAGTACTACCTGACCGCTGGCTACTATTTCCAGCTGCCTAATCCTTCACTGGAGCTGATTCCCTCTGTCTTTATTGTCAATGACGGTGCCGCAACACAATATTTAGCAACGGGCATGGTTAGATACAATAAAAAGATATGGGGTGGCGTTTCTTACAGGATAAGTGACGCAATAACAGGTTTTGCAGGAGTAGAATTGTATAACGGTCTAAAGATTGGATATGGATACGACTTCCCGATATCGGAGATCAGAAGAGGAACCAGCGGCTCTCATGAATTCGTGGTTTCATACAGTTTTGACCTCGGCCTGGGAAGAAGCGTCACTAAATATAAAAGTATTCGTTTCCTATAAGAGACGGGAAAAAGTGAACAATTTGCATTCTTAAATTTATGAGTATATGAAACCCTCATGTTGTACATGCATTAACAAAGGTGAAGCTGAGAATCCTTACATGAGGGTTCCATGTGACCTTAAAAAAATAAAAATTTCGCACATGAAAAAGGTAACCCTTTTAGCTCTTACATTGATCCTGATTTTGGGCAGCTGTGCCTCCTATGACACAGGCGAGTTGACAGGCGTTCAGGGAAGGAAGAAATTCTATGAGCCGGAGCCGTTTGAGATGGCATTTATTCCTGCAGGTTCCTATCTGATGGGGCCAAGTGACCAGGATCCCCTGCGTGCCATGAACAGCCTCTCCAAGACAGTAACGGTAGAAGCTTTCTGGATGGACCAGACAGAGATCACCAATAACAAATACCGTCAGTTTACCTATTGGGTGCGTGACTCTATCCTGAGAACAAAACTGGGCGAGGAAGGCATTGAGGGCTACGAGTTCTTCAGAACAGACGAGGAGGGCAATGTCCTTGAACCTAACGTCCTGAACTGGGAAGAGGAGATTGACTGGGAAGATGAGAACGTATTGCCCGTTCTTGAAACAATGTATTATCCTCCTGAAGAGAGGTTTAATGCCAACAAGCAGTGGGACACCCGTCTTCTCAATTACTCATACTTCTGGGTTGACTACAAGCAGGCAGCCAAGGCAAGGTACAACTACAAGGACCAGAAATACGAAGGACAGGTCACTGACCTGGAAGGTAACACCACTGATGTGGTCAACCGCTCATCGTTCATCATGCACCATAATGTCAATATTTATCCTGATACCCTGGCATGGATCAGGGACTTCACCTACTCATTCAACGAGCCCTGGGCAACACTCTATTTCTGGCACCCGGGTTATGATGACTACCCTGTTGTGGGTGTCTCATGGATACAGGCCCGTGCCTTCAGCGTATGGCGTACCAACTTCATGAATGAGCATCTTCGTGCACAGGGCATCGCCGACGTGCATAACTACCGTCTCCCGCTTGAGACAGAATGGGAATATGCAGCACGCGGCGGACTCGATCTTTCGATGTACCCCTGGGGCGGCCCCTACACACGGAACTACGAGGGTTGCTTCCTGGCCAACTTCAAGCCCCTGCGCGGTAACTACATCGACGACGGAGCCGTTTATACCATCAAGGTCGCATCTTTCGAACCCAATGAGTACGGACTGTTTGACATGGCTGGCAACGTGGCCGAATGGACCTCATGCGCCTACCACCCCTCAGCATATGTCTTCACCCATGACCTGAACCCCGACTATGAATACAACGCACGTCCCGAGGATCCCCCGGTGCTCAAGCGCAAAGTCATCAGAGGAGGATCATGGAAGGATATCGCATACTTTATGCAGACATCATCCAGGGATTATGAATACCAGGACTCAACAAAGTCATTTGTCGGGTTCCGTAATGTGAGAACTTATATTGGAGTCAATAACTAATACTGTTTAACCTAAAACTTTAATTATATGGGCCTTTCGGAATTTGTTCATACCAGTAAGTGGAAAGCATTCATGGCCAAACTTTACGGCTGGGGAGCCTCAGTCGTAATAATCGGCGCTCTTTTCAAAATACAGCACTATCCCTACGCAGGTTTTCTGCTCTCTGTCGGTCTAATCACAGAGGCTATCATATTCTTCTTCTCTGCCTTTGAGCCGTTGAAGGAAGAACCTGATTGGAAACTGGTCTACCCGCAGTTGGACCCCAGCTACTCCGGTGAGGATGTTGGATTTGCAGCTGTAGGCGGTGGTGGCGGCGGCTACGGCGGCGGAGCTGGACTTTCACAGTTCGATAAAATGCTTGCCGACGCAGGAATCACTCCCGACGTGTTTGATAAGCTCAGTTCGGGACTGAAAAAGCTCACCGAGACCACAAATAACTTCAATGCCATGGGCGACCTGGCTGCCACGACAAATGAGTATGCCAGCACAATCAGGAAAGCAAATGAGTCAATCATGAGCCTCTCTGAGTCGGCTAAACAGACCGCAAGATCAATGACTGACTCCAACCCTGTCTATCATGCTCTCGGAGAAACATCAAAGACCATTGAGACCGGAGGAAAAAGCTACCATGAGAAACTGGAAGCCCTCAACAAAAACCTCTCGGCACTCAATGCAGCTTATGAACTGCAGCTGCGCGGAACCAATGACCATGTCAAAAGCACAGAGGTGATCTATAAGGGCATGGAAGGTCTCATGAAAGACCTCACCGGCTCAGCTGACGACACAAAGAAATACCGTGAACAGGTTGCCAAACTGAATGAAAACCTCACCTCACTCAACAGTGTGTATGGCAACATGCTTGCAGCCATGAATGTGAAGTAATGTCAAGTACATCAATATATCTGTTAACACCTAAACTATCCGCAAATGTCTAAGGGAAAAGAGACCCCGCGGCAAAAGATGATCGGTATGATGTACCTCATACTGACCGCTATGCTCGCTCTTAACGTCTCAAAGGAGGCAGTCGAGGCTTTTAAGAAGGTTGACCTGAGCCTGACTAAGACCACTGCCAACTACATCAAAAAGAATGATATCACCTATGCAGCTTTTAAGGCAGCAGCAGATGAGAATCCTGAGAAGGCGGAAGCCTGGAGGGCCAAGGCATTCGAGGTCAAAGACCGGGCTAATGAACTCTATGACTACATACAGGATCTCAAGGTCGAGATAATTACCACTGCTGAAGGTCCTGAAGCGGAAGCTCTCCTTCCCGATAACCAGATCGATGTAACCAAGGTAAAGAAGATAGACGAGAACAACGTACCCTCCGAGGTGCTTATAGGAGCAAACCAGGATGGCAAAGGCAATGACCTTAAGGCACTGATTGAAGATTACCGCTCTTACCTGGTTGAGACTCTCGAAGGTAAGGACCCCTCTGCAGAGCGTTCAATACTTGACATACTGAACACTGACGATCCCCAGAACCTTGAAGGTACCGGGACAGAGAACTGGGTGAATGCCAACTTCCAGACCCTGCCGCTTGTTGCAGTGATTACCATCCTTTCAAAGATGCAGGTAGACGTCAGGAACGCGGAGACTGACGCACTCAACTTCCTCTTTACCCAGATTGACGCCGGCTCATTCAGGTTCAACAACATTATTCCGACGGTCACAACCAACACCTCCTACGTAATGCAGGGGAATGAATATGAGGCCAGAGTATTCGTGGCAGCAACCGACACCACACAGGACCTCGAGATATTCGTGGGCCCCTATACCTCAAAGACCAACCCTGACGGCACCCCCTTATATGAGCCGTCAAGCCAGGCAACCAAGCTTCCTATAGACAAATCAGGTGTGGGTGTCTACAGGGTAAGAGCCGGCTCTGTCGGCGAAAAATCATGGGGAGGTGTTATCAGGATGAAGGCTCCGGATGGCACTATCCGTACATTCAACTTCGATCAGAAGTACTCTGTGGGCATGCCAAACGTGGTTGTCTCACCCACCGCCATGAACGTCTTCTACCAGGGCATTCAGAACCCGGTTGATATATCAGTGCCAGGCGTGGGATCAGACAAGCTTACCGTTCGCATGACCAACGGTGACATCAAGAGAGGCAAGTACAAGGACTACCGCGGCGAATACGTGGCACAGCCCCGTACCGTGGGCCAGAATGCACAGATCATCGTGTCTGCAAATATTGACGGCAAAGTGCAGACCTTCCCTCCCGTGGAGTTCAGGGTAAGAAGACTTCCTGACCCCGAGGCAAGATTCGCAAATATGAAAGAAGGTAACGTGCTCAGAAGCGTGGCAGCAGCCCAGCAGGTTGTGACCGCCGTGCTTGAAAACTTCGAGTTCGACCTGACCTATACAGTCACCGGATTCACCGTCTCTGTCAATGACAAGGGATTTGAAATCACGGCTGAATCAAACAACAACAGGCTTACCGACAAGCAGAAGGGCCTCATAGGCAACCTTCGCGCCGGACAAAAACTTATAATAGAAAAAATTAAGGCAGTGGGACCCGACGGCAAAACCAGGGACCTCAACCCTATTATTCTTAAGATTAACTAATACTAGAGATACAAATCATGAACAGGAGAATTCTGGCAGGCCTCTTGGGCCTCCTGATCTGTACAGCCTCAATGGCCCAGTCGTTCGGAGACATCTACACCAAACAGATGCCCCAGAACCAGAAGATCAATTATACATACCTGGGAGAATCAGATGTTATCTGGTCAAAAAGACTCTACCGGATCATTGACCTGAGGGAGAAGATGAATCTCAACCTCTTCTACCCGTCACTCAGGTATGATGCCGCCGCTAACCGCTTCGTGTCGGAGATGTCGGACGGAAGGATGAATTTTTCCGGAATACTCCTCAATGAGATCCTCTCAGGCAGGGTGGAAGCAACTGACGGCGACGCCATGACAGTGCCCACAACATACAACGACATAGCTGCCAAGATGAACCGCGATACACTGACCATCACCGTGGTCAATGCCGAGGGTATGGAGCAGGACTCCACCGTGACAAACATGGAGAACCCCGCTGACATCAAACAGCTCATGCTGCTTGAGGAGTGGTTCTTTGACAAAAAGCATTCACGGCTTGACGTGCGCATCATAGGCATATGCCCGATATACATGGGCTATGACCAGATCACCTCCAGGCTCGTGAAGAGACGCCTCTTCTGGATCAGGTATGAAGACGTAAGGCAGGCGCTGGCAAGCAGCGAAGCTTTTAACTCCTACAATGACGCACAGCGAATCTCTTTTGAAGACCTGATGCTTCAGCGCAAGTTTGACGGTTACATCGTTGCCGAATCCAACGTCTATGATGACAGATCCATCAACCAGTATAAGATGGGCCCCGCCCAGATTTTCGAGGCTGAGAGGATCAAGAATGAGATCTTCAACTTTGAACAGGATCTCTGGGAATACTAGGTGAGCGAGTGAAAACATGAAGGGTGTCTCAAATCAGAAATTGAGGCACCCTTTTTTGTTCAGTCCTCAGTCTTCAGCCTTCAGCCTTCAGTCCCGACTGCTGATTGCCGACTGCCGACTAAAGATACTGGTCTCCGGTAGCCTTCCCTACATCATCGAGATAATTCTTTATATTCTGCTCCTGGTCCCTCGACACTATCAGCAGTACATCGCCACTGTCAATGATGATATAGTCATCGAGCCCCTGGATCACCGCAATCTTGTCCTTCGGAAGGCTCACGATATTCCCTTCGGAATTGTATGTCAGGGCCCTGGCGTTAAGTACGGCATTGTCATTCCTGTCATGTTCGGAATGCATGTAAAGTGAACTCCATGTTCCCAGGTCAGACCACCCCAGGTCAGTGCAAATGACATATACATTATCAGCCTTTTCCATCAGGCCATAGTCAACTGATATGCTGCTGCACTGGGCATACGCCTGTTTGATGAACTCCTTCTCAGCCGGGGTGCTGAAACTCTCCCGCCCTTCATCAAATGTGTGGTACATATCGGGCATATGCTTTTCAAATGCAGAGAGCACCGAAGTAGCCTTCCATATGAAAATACCGCTGTTCCAGTAAAAATCACCGCTCTCCAGGAAGACCCTTGCCATCTTCAGCTCCGGCTTCTCAGTAAATGCCTTCACCTTGTGCAGACTGCTGAATCCCATTACCGGCTGATCAAGGTTGGCCTGTATGTAGCCGTAACCTGTCTCCGGACGATCAGGCCGGATGCCGAGGGTGAGAAGTGCATCATTGCCGGAGGCAAACCTGAAAGCCTCATTCATTAACTCCCTGAACTCCTCCTCCTTCTTGATAAGATGGTCCGCCGGCGTCACAGCTATAACGGCCTCTGGATTCTCAGCCATTATCCTGAAGACGCCGTAGGCAATGCACGGCGCCGTATTACGCCTCAGGGGCTCGGACAGCACATGATCACTGTCAATGCCAAGCTGCTCAATCACCATCTCACTGCTGTCCTCACTGGTCACAACATAAATGTTTTCGGCAGGACAGATCCCGCTAAATCGCCGGTAGGTTATCTGAATGAGAGTCTCGCCCGTACCTAGGATATCGAGGAACTGCTTCGCTCTCTCCCTCCTGCTCAGTGGCCAGAACCGGCTTCCGATACCACCGGCCATGATCAGCAAATAGCGGTTTTTCATGATTTTTTGATATTGATAAGCACTATTACAAATATATAAATTCCATGTGACGAATACCGGTACCGTTCCGGGTGCGGTGAATTATTGTTAAATTTGACGAAACTTTAAAAAAATGTTCAGGTTCCTGTCAGGCTTCGGTTCGTATTGGATGTTACTGGGCAGGGTCTTTGCCAGACCCGAGAAGCATTCCATTTACTACAAGCAGACTTTAAAGGAATTTGTAAGTCTCGGGCTCAGGTCAATAGGCATAGTTACCATCATCTCCTTCTTCATGGGCGCCGTTATCACCCTTCAGACCGCATACAACACCGAAAATCCAATCTATCCCACTTACCTGATCGGACTCGGTGCCAGGGACTCAATCCTTCTCGAGTTCTCCTCCACAATTGTGGCGCTGATACTTGCCGGCAAGGTAGGCTCCAATATAGCATCGGAGATAGGCACCATGAGAGTAACGGAGCAGATTGACGCGCTCGAGCTGATGGGCGTCAACTCGGCTTCATACATCATCCTCCCCAAGGTGGTGGCCACGGTCCTTTTCAACCCTTTCCTCACATTAATAAGCATAGTTACCGGAATCGGAGGCGGATGGATCGCCGGTACTGCTGCCGGAGTTGTAACCTCAGAGGATTATATCTACGGCATCCAGTATGCGTTTATACCTTATTATATAACATACGCCCTGATCAAGACCGTCATCTTTGCATTCATAATAACCACCGTTTCGGCACACCAGGGTTACTACGTGGATGGAGGCTCACTGGAGGTGGGACGCGCAAGCACCTACACAGTGGTCTACAGCAGCGTCACCATCCTCCTGTTTAACGTCATCCTCACACAGCTGCTACTCTCATGATCAGGGCTGAACACATATCCAAGTCCTTTGACGGCCGTGAAGTTCTGAAGGATATTTCGGCAGTGTTCGAACCCGGTAAGACTAACCTGATAATAGGTAAGAGCGGCTCTGGCAAAACCGTCTTCCTGAAACGCCTGGTAGGACTGCTCGATGTTGATGAAGGAAAGATTTTTTATAATGACGTTCTTTTTAACGGCCTCGACTTTAAAGCAAAGAAGGAGATAAGAAAGGAAATGGGGATGCTCTTCCAGGGAAGCGCCCTATTTGATTCCATGACCGTGGAGGAGAATGTTATGTTCCCTCTTGAAATGTTCACTAACATGTCTGGTGAGGAAAAGAGAGACCGGGTCAATTTCTGCCTCGAGCGGGTTGACATCATCAACTCAAACCACCTCTTCCCGTCTGAACTGTCAGGAGGAATGAAGAAACGCGTGGCAATAGCCAGGGCCATTGCCCTCAAACCGCGCTTCCTGTTCTGTGACGAGCCCAACTCCGGTCTTGACCCAAAAACATCGATAGTAATAGACGACCTTATCAGGGAGATAACCGTTGAGTTGAATATGACCACCATCGTCAATACTCATGACATGAACTCCGTGATGGAGAACGGGGAAAAGATCATCTTCATTGAAGAGGGCGAAAAATGCTGGGAAGGAAACAGGGATGAGATCCTGAAATCCGACTGCAAGCTGCTCAATGAGTTCGTCTTTGCCAACGCCCTCGCCAAACAGCTGAAAGACTCACTAAAATAGTAGTCACATAGCGGGAAGTATCCGCTCTTTCTCCCTGTTGCCGAAGACAAGATTAAAGCCCAGCCTGGCGTGAATGGTATTAATGTTCTCGGGAAGCCGGATGTCGTCGCCGCCAACCGTCATATCAGTCCATTTAACAGGCACGTTGTCAATAAGTGCAAAGAGCTGGAAGCAGCCGCCTCTCAGTGCAATACCAAATCCAAGGTTGTCATAACGCCTGTTGACTGCAGTATAGGCCACGGTAGTGGATAATACGTTCCCAAGGTTGAGATTGCCGGAGAGGGTGAGAGCCTCATGAACCTGCTTGCCGATGAACCGCGACTGGGAGAGCACCCCTGCAGTGAAAAATTTCACCGGGGTGAAGCTGAAACCGGCAGTGAAGGTTAAAGGCAGGTATGTTTTGTAAACGCCGGGGGTTTCGGAAAGCTCTATTGATTTCTGGATCGAATCTGCAGCCCAATTCATGAGATCGTCAAACGTAACGCTCTCATCACGCACATCCTCGATGGTCAGACCGTTGAACTGGATGGTTGTGGTTGTATAGATCTCAGACCTGTCTCTCTTCCATTTGATGAAGCCAAGGTCCGTTATGGCAGCTGAGACTGCGAACATATCATTGAACCTGTACTCTGCTCCGGCCTCAAAACCCAGGCCGGGATTGGCCATGGCGGAAAAATAGGCAATCGCATCATTGGTCTCCTCAAACCGGTCTTCATCAAACCTGACATTGTCAATGATTCCCTCTTCATCCTTCAGGAAGGTGACTGGTGCGCTCACGTTCAGCGACACATTCGCATCTGCTGTATAGGTGAAGTCATCATTGACGGTAAGCGAAATACCATTGTTGGTCAGATAGGCTGATGCCACTCCGGAGAGAACCATCACCCTTGCTCCTACTCTCAGCTTCTCCGTGACATTTTTGGATGCCCCTATGCCGAACTCATGATAATACTTCGCATCCGCCCTCAGCGAAGAGAGATCTATGTTCTGACCCAGGTAACTTTCATTGCCCCCGATGCTAAGCCTCAGCAGCTCGCCGGGCAACACGAAATTGGCGTCAAAGCGTTCTGTGACATTCAGCGTTATCCTCAGGTCATCACCGACAGTGAATGCCAGACCGAAAAGCTGAACCCCTGCCTGCGGCTCGAGAGAGTTATTGGTACCGAGCCCGGCAAGGAAGTTGTCAAGATCCTCTCCTTGCTCAAGGAAGACAAATGTGGAGTCTGAGATGACCCCGTTGGTGAACATGTCAGAAATACTCAGGAAGTTATTGTCAACCCTGACCGAAATGTCAGAAATTCCCGGAAGTCCGACATATGTTCTTCCTGTGTACTGGAGAGCAGGATTGAGCGTGTTTCTCTGTGGCAGGTTCATAAAGTAGAGAGCCTGACTTGTTTGCGCAACTGAATTGCCGGTAATTGCCGATGTCAGCAACAATAGCAGCATCTTGAATCTCATTTTCATAATATGAACTATTTTGACGAGGAACTGAGTTCGTAATTGTAAAGATACAAGTCATTTTGATTGATTATCAGGTTCCAGACACTTTTGTTTGAAACCCTCCCGATATTGTAGTGCTGCCCGGCCTTCATGGGGAATCCCGGCATGGAGCCTCCGCTCCTTCCTATCAGATGCAGCACCTTCCTGCCTGTCTCATAAACCGCCGTTCTCCTCTCCGTTGGGCCTGTAGTGAAGATTACCGGGCCGGTAAGCTGCTCAGATTCAAATGTATAAGAGTATCTCTCGCTCCCCTTGCTATCATATGTCCGGAGCATCCCATGGTCAAGATACAGATAGTCAATGCTGTCATCGCCGTCCAGATCTGCAAAGTCCGACCTGTGACCTGAAGAAAAGATGCTGATTGTATCTTTTTTCACCGAACCGTCAAAAAGAAGGCGTACCGCCGTACCGTCAGGGGCCGAGAAGACTATGGCGGGCTCGTCGCCTGACATAAGCCTTGCGGCTGATCCTGTCGCCTTTCTCAGAGGCTCCTGGTGAGCAACCCTGATATTGCCGGTACGGTCAAGTACATATATTGCCTGGTCATCAGCAATAAAGAGATAGTCCTTGCCCCTGACCCTGAAGAACTCCACGGGATCAGTGACCCTGCCGCGTGTGGCAAACATGTTCCATCCCTTCACCGGTGTACCCGAACGGTCATAGGCATATATCTTTTTGTCTTCACCTGCAATGAACAGGCGGTAATCCATATTATTCTCATAATCAAACACGGCAAGGGAACTTGATGCCGGTGATCTCATCTTGACAGGGAACCTGTCAACATAGTTGCCGTTACGGTCTATCAGATGCAAATAATTCTTCCCCGCGAAGAGAAGCTGGTACTTGCCGTTCCTGTAATAGTCTATCATGAAGATGTCACCTGCTATCCTCTCCCTTATCGGTGCCTTCCACAGGATCTTCCCGGTTGAGCTTATCAGGTAAACATTGTTATTCTGGTCCTGTATGAAAATCTCAGTAGCCCTGGTGTTGTGGTTAATAAAAAAGAAGGGTCTGACTGCGGGTTCAGCATCGAGCTTCACCCTCCAGAGCAGTTTCAGGGCTGATGATTCCTGGGTGCCGGCTGCTGTAGTAACTGCGCCGGCACCGGTGGTGGCTGTGGCTGCCGTGCCAGTGCCGTCACCGGTAGTGGCTGTGGCTGTGATTTCGTCTCCGGCCTGCGCCAGGCCTGGCTGAGACTCCACGGTGCCGTACCGAACTGAAAGACTCGTATAGACCATACCGTTACTCGGAGTGAGACTCAGGGCCACCCCTCCAATGCCCGAAAGTGATCCGACAGTCAATACGGCCTTTGCTTCCGGTGTAAGGATATCACCGATGAGTGAGCTTAGCATGCTGCCTGATGAATAAAAGAGCCATGAACTTTTCGTCGGCATCGTCTTCTCCATCTCCCTGAATTCCGGGTCGTTGATCAGTGTATTTTCATTTTCTGACTCACTTCTTAACATCGCCAGTGCTTCGGGCGATGAAGAAAAGACCATGTATGATCTTGCAAAGGTTACCCATCCGTCACTTGGGTTGCTACCGCTCTCCCCGGAGAGGATTGCTGCCACACCTGTGAAGGGCATCTTGTAGAGAACGGCCTCTTCGCCGCCTGCTACAGGGGCTGATGCCACAAAATGGCTCTCCTTCAGTCCCATTGACCGGTATTTGGCAGTAAGTCTCTCCCTGAGAACATTCTCAGCCGACTGCCGGTCAGTCATCCTGAAGGCTATGACTCTGGCCTCTGCTCCTCCGGCTATGACGCGTGCCTCAGTAACCTCTTCACCGGTAAAGGGACTCAGTATAAGTGCCAGGTCAGTGGCGTTTATTGATGCAGGGTCTGTCACCGTCTCGCCGGCAAGCGCTGCCCTTTGCATCACGGTCCTGTAGCTGAGCGTCCCCTGGGGGAGCAGCTCATGCACGCCACACTCTGCGGGTGCGACATTCTTCAGCCTGTCGGCTCCTGTCCCGGATCCGGCAGTGGAAAGAAAACCGCTGATAAACAGCCCCTCTTCAGTCGACTTGAGATCGCCCCCACCGGCTATCGCCGCCAGGGTCACAGCAGGTATATCAACCGGATCAACAAAAGGCTTAATGAAACCGGAGAGGTTCCTGAAGAGGACATATACATTGTCTGCATCCTTCCCGGCTGCGCTGACCACAGGCGCAAACCCCTGCTGATGACGGATGTCCGATCCTGCTCCCTTATTGTCCAGCGCAGATGACAACTGCTCCCCGGAAGTAGTGATGATCAGGATTCCCGAGGTGAGTGCCATGTATACCGGCTTCTGCCTGTTCCCCTTTCCGTAAGTAACTGTGAATGTTCTGGTTCCCCCCAGCTCTCTCTTATCCGTCACCGTGGCTCCTGACTGGGTGACGAGGCTTGTCAAACGCCTGGGAGTGAGTGAGGGTCCGCTGTTCATTACTGCCAGTGGCGTGACGCGTCCCTGGCCGGTGACATGAAAAGAGATGATAACCCTCCTGTTACTTATCATGGCGCGAACCTCAGGAACACCCGTGATACTGTCAATGGCCGAGGCTGCACTCACAAGGGATGCTGCCCATTTCATGCCCGAGAGCCCTGACATCATTCCGGCAGGATCAGTCGTGCGGGTCATCATCTCAGGGAAATCGTGCGTCTCAACAATGAAAAAAGCATCAGACGGAACAGCCACCCACGGGTCAACAACAACCACCTGCTTGTCTTTCCTGATGAAAAAAGCAGCCACAGCAAGCGCTGCAGCAAACACACCCACAAATATGATCCCTGTTTTCTTACGCACAATTTTTCCACTTGATATCCAATTCCAAAAATATAAAATATTAATTTGCTTTGGCAAAAGAGTTTTGCCTCCTATTTCAGAGGATATGCCGCTAAACATACTCTATCCTGAAATTTGTGGAATGCTTTTTGTGCATCTGTCACCGTTCATAGCTACTTTACTAATGAAGAAATATCTTTTTCTCATTCTTTTTCTGTTGCCTCTAATTATGTTGAAGGCGCAGACTGTTACCGTGCTGGCTGCCGATGACGGCAAGCCTGTGTCCGACGTTGCCGTGTACAATGAGGCCCGGACGCAGTTTTGTTACACCAGCCCTACAGGTAAAGCCAGCCTCTCCGGGTTCCGTTCCGGCCAACCCATCTATTTCCAGCACTTCTCATTTGAAAGAGTCTCTTTCACGCCTGAACAGCTGAAGGATGCCGGATGGGTTGTCAGGC
Source organism: Bacteroidales bacterium UBA1458 (assembly GCA_002325785.1). GTDB lineage: Bacteria > Bacteroidota > Bacteroidia > Bacteroidales > VadinHA17 > SR-FBR-E99. The sequence continues at coordinate 27,262 of DCSU01000006.1, forward strand.
TTGAGACCAAGACTTTTGAGGTTGAGGAATTTATTGTCTCGGCAAACAGGTGGGAGCAGAAGTCGGATGAGGTGCCTAATTATATAACTACCATAGCACTGCCCTCCATAAGGATCCAGAACCCCCAGACAACGGCTGACCTTGTCTCTCTCAGCGGTGATGTGTTTGTTCAGAAAAGCCAGCAGGGCGGCGGCAGCCCGATGCTCAGGGGGTTTGCCACAAACAGGGTGCTGATAAATATTGACGGTGTCAGGCTGAACAATGCCATCTACCGTGAAGGAAACATACAGAACGTCATCTCTCTAGACCCCACAGTAATAGAGCGCACTGAGATAATCTTCGGTCCCGGAGCCACCATGTACGGCAGCGATGCCCTGGGTGGGGTGATGGATTTCCATACCAGGAGAGCGCTCTTCTCAACCGGGGACTCCGTCTACTACAAGGCAGAGGCACTGGCACGTTACTCCACCGCCGCCGGTGAACAGACATACCACGCTGATCTCAACGCCGGCGGCCGCAGGGTGGCTTTCCTCACCTCGGTGACATGGTCCCGCTTCGGCGATCTGCAGATGGGGTCAAGATCCCACCCCGAATATCTTCGCAATGTATATCAGACCCGCATCAACGGACGCGATACGGTGGTCCTCAATGATAACCCCCAGAGACAGGTAGCCTCCGGCTACACACAGCTCAACACCATGAACAAGCTGCGCTTCAAGGCCGGTAAGAACTTCGACATAAACATTGCCCACCATTACTCACGGCTATCTGATGTACCCCGTTATGACAGGCTGATACAGGTTAGGAACAATACCCTGAGGTACGGCGACTGGTATTACGGTCCGCAGGTATGGATGATGACAAACTCCACAGTCAGCTATAATAAAGCCTCAGCTGCCTTCGACGAGGCACGCCTGACAGTGGCACGGCAGGACTACCAGGAGAGCCGCAATGACCGTAAGATTAATGATGTCAGCCTTAACCGACAGGAGGAGAAGGTGGGCATATGGTCAGTGAACCTCGACTTCGACAAGAGTCCGGAGAATAACCAAAACCTCATCTACTACGGGGCTGAATATGTCAGGAATAACATAGTGAGCACAGCTGACATAAAAGACATTACCACCGGAGTGACCGTCCCGGCCGGATCGCGGTATCCCAACGGGGAAAACATCTATAACAGCTTCTCTGTTTACGGCGGATATAAGTTCAACCTGAACAGCCAGTTGACCCTCAGCACGGGGGCAAGGTACAATTTCGTCTCCCTGAATTCGGAGATAGCTGACAATTCATTTTATAATTTCCCCTTCACCACAATTGAGTCGGCCAACAGCGCGGTTACAGGTGCTGCCGGAGCCGTCTGGAGGCCCGACGGCAGGACAGAGCTGACTTTTAACCTCTCTACAGGTTTCAGGGCCCCGAACCTTGATGATCTGGGAAAAGTGTTTGAATCCGCCCCGGGTGTCCTCGTTGTGCCTAACCCCGACCTCAGGCCGGAATATCTCTACAACGCCGACATAGGTGCCTCAAGGGAGATAGGTAATATGGTTCTTGCGGAGGCGTCTCTGTTTTACTCTTTCCTTGACAATGCCATGGTGCGCCGGGAGTTTCTCTTTAATGGGTCACCAACCTTTGAATACCAGGGCGAGGAGAGTATGGTATTTGCCATGGTCAACACAGGATATGCCATAGTCTATGGCACCCAGTTGAAGGCCGAACTGCGGCCTGCACCATTTATCAGGATAAAGTCATCACTGACACTCACCGGCGGCCATGACAATGAAAAGGAGCCGTTACGGCATATACCGCCGGTATTCGGAGCCACACACATGATCTTTGAAAGATCATTCATCAAGGCTGACTTATACGCAGTATATAACGGCAGCATAACGTATGACAGGCTCGCACTGAGTGAGAGAGAAAAAGCCTACATGTACGCATCAGACGATAACGGCAACCCGTGGTCACCGGGCTGGTTCACACTGAATTTCAAGACATATTTCAATATCAGCAACCGGGTTGATCTGTCAGCGGGGGTGGAAAATATTCTTGATCTCCGCTACAGGCCCTATTCATCAGGTATCGCTGCACCGGGAAGAAACTTCATCTTCTCGGCAAGGATCAGGGTCTGACGGTCTCCTGGCAGGGCCATTGCTTTTCCAAAATGATTGACTAAATTTCAACCATATTTGGATATTCCGAGGGTAATGGCCGGTGATTTTCATCTTGCTGAGGTAAAAAGCAAAAAAGACATAAGGGAGTTTCATAACCTTCCCGCATTTATAAATAAAGGCGACAGGAACTGGATAAAACCGCTCTTCAAAGATGTGGAGTCAGTGTTCAATCCCTCCTCAAACAGCCTCTTCCGTAACGGTGATGCCGTAAGATGGCTCCTCCGTGATGGCTCTGGCAGATGCATCGGCAGGGTAGCTTCCTTTTACAGCCGGAAGATCGCCAATGCAGACCAGAAACGTGTCGGGGGCATGGGTTTTTTTGAATGCATCAACAACCATGATGCGGCCGCCATACTTTTTGATGCCTGTCGCAACTGGCTGTCGGAGAACGGTTTGACGGCCATGGAAGGACCCGAGAACTTCGGGGACCGCGACCGCTGGTGGGGAGTGCTGGTAGAGGGCTTCTCTCCTCCAAACTACTGCATGCCCTACAATCCTCCCTACTACAGGGAGCTCTTTGAAAATTACGGTTTCAGGAACTATTTTGAACAGTACACCTACTACTCTCCCGTCACTGATAGTAACCTCAGTGAGGTGATAAAGGAAAAGGCCGGGAGGATTTTCAACAACCCCGATTACTCCTTCAGATATATGAAAACCACTGAAGCGAAGGAGATTGCCCGTAACTTTATGATCGTCTATAACAAGGGATGGGCGAGATTCCCGGGAGTCAAGACAATAAGTGAACGGCATGCCAGGCTCATCTTGAAAAGTTTCCGGCAGATACATGACGAGAAGCTGCTCTGGTTCGGATTCTACAAGGATGAACCGGTGTGCTTTTTCATCATGCTTCCCGAAGTCAACCAGATAGTCAGACATCTGAACGGCAAGCTTAATCATGTTGGCAGACTTAAATTCCTGTGGTACAGGTATGTCAGAAAAGAGCTGACGAAAGCCTTCGGCCTTATCTTCGGGATCGTTCCCGAACACCAGCGGAAAGGGGTGGAAGGAGCTCTTATAATGTCATTCGCCAAGCTTGCTATGTCTGAGAATTTTCCTTATAAAGAGCTTGAATTCAATTGGATAGGCGATTTCAATCCATCAATGATGCACCTGCTTGACCAGATAGGCGCTAAAATCATCAAGACACATATTACCTACCGTTATCTCTTTGACAGGAACGCCCCCTTCGAGAGGGCTTCCATTGTTAATGCCTGAAAAAGTCCGTGGTCAGAAGGGCCTGTAGCCTATTATCTCTCTCACCTCTCTGATGGTGGCGGAGGCGCTCGCCCTCGCCTTTTCAGCGCCCCTGGACACTACCTTGCCCAGGTAGACCGGGTCGCTGATGATCTCGTTGATGCGGATCCGTATAGGTTCTGTGACCTTTATGATGTCTTCGGCAAGCTGCTTTTTCATATCGCCATACCTGATAACGCATGATGCATGCTGCTCACGGAAAAATTTCACAGTTGAGGGCTCTGAGACAACCTCCATGATGGTAAAAAGATTCCTGACAGCCTCGGACGGCTCAGAATCCTGTTTTTCCGGGCCGGTATCGGTAACCGCCCTCATCACCTTCTTGCGTATCTCGGCAGAAGTGTCTGCCAGGAAGATGCCGTTGCCTTCGCTCTTGCCCATCTTGCCTGAACCATCCAGTCCTGGAATTTTCATAAGCTGTTTCCCGAAGTTGTAAGCGTCAGGCTCAGGAAAATAATCAACCCCGTACATGGTATTGAAACGGCGTGCAAAGCGCCGTGTCATCTCCAGGTGCTGCTCCTGGTCCTTGCCAACGGGTACCTTGTGGGCCTTGTGAATGATGATGTCGGCAGCCATAAGTACCGGATAGGTCAGAAGGCCGGCATTGATATTGTCAGGATGCTTCCTGATCTTTTCCTTGAACGAGGTGGTGCGCTCCAGCTCCCCAACATAGGCGTTCATGTTCATCAGCAGATAGAGTTCGGCAACCTCGGGTACGTCGCTCTGTACATATACGGTAGCCTTCTCCGGATCAATGCCTGCAGCCAGGTATTCAGCCAGCACCTGCCTGATGTTCGCATGAATGTCATCCGGATGGGGATGGGTGGTGAGCGAGTGATAGTCTGCCACAAAGAAATAACAGTTGTTCTCCTCCTGCATCCTGAGGAAATTTTTCAAAGCCCCGAAATAGTTTCCCAGGTGAAGATTGCCCGTTGACCTTATGCCGCTTACTACAGTATCCATCAAAAAGATTTTATCCGCTGTAAAAATAGGGATAATTAACGAAACTAATTCCTGCAGTTCTGCAATCAGGCTGGAGGTCAGGGGCGGCGGTTTGGTTGCCGGGGCGGGGCGGCAGACTGGTTGCCGGGGCGCGATTGAGGTATCCAGATGGATGGCGATCTCCCTGCCAGCGGCTGAGCACCCCGGAGGAACGGCAATCTGTCTTCCGTAGCCGACAACAGCGCCAAAATCCCCGTACTGCAACAATTTTTGTATTTTTACCGGGTAATTTATCAATAATGGAATCGACACGGCAAAAGAAAGTTGCAAGACTGGTGCAGAAGGAGCTTGCAGAGATAATAATGCATCACGGTGGTGAGCTCGCGCCCGGAAAGATGATCTCCGTGACTACGGTACGCGTCAGTCCTGACCTCTCACTTGCAAAGACATACATCAGCATCTTCCCGTCAGAGGGCTCCGCTGAGGTGGTTGAGGTATTGCGCAACAGCGTCCCGCGGCTGAGATACGAGCTCGGGCAGAAGGTACGCAATCAGTTGCGCATTGTTCCTGAGATTGCCTTCTTCGTTGATGACAGCAATGACTATATTGATAAGATTTCCAACCTGCTCAAGGATTAAGCCCGATGCACTATGACCCCATAAAGGAGCTCCTCGGGAGACAGTTCAACCGCCATCCCCTGTTGCGAAAGCTCTTTTACCGTCTTCTCAATATACTTCTGCTGCGCTCCTGGCATGTCAGAAAAGCCCTTGTGAGACTGAGCAGGTCCATAAGCCCGTCAGCCACTGTACTGGATGCCGGTATGGGTTTCGGACAGTACTCATGGTGGATGGCCACCAGGTTCCCGGACTGGAAGATCACTGCCGCCGACATCAAGAGTGAACAGGTGGCTGACTGCAACGCCTTCTTCAAAAAAACAGGACTGGGAGACAGAGTGCATGCCTTTGAGGCAGACCTGGTGACGTGGCAGAGTGATGACAGATATGATCTGACCCTCTGCGTTGATGTGATGGAGCATATAGAGGAAGACCGGACAGTATTTGCAGCATTCCGGTCAATGATGAACCCGGGCGGGTACCTGGTCATCTCAACACCTTCCGACATGGGCGGCTCTGACGTGCACTCGGATGATGACACCTCCTTCATTGAAGAACATGTGCGCGACGGCTACGGCCGGGAGGAGATCACCGAAAAACTGCATACCGCAGGCTTTGGGGAGGTCTCTGTTGAATATACCTACGGTACCCCGGGAAGTATCGCCTGGAGACTCTCAATGAAATATCCCGTCATCATGCTTTCGGCGTCAAAACTCTTCTTCATTCTCCTGCCAATATGGTATCTTGCCGTAATGCCTTTCGTGCTGGTTCTGAACTGCATCGACCTGCATAAAAGACACACCAAAGGAACAGGGTTGCTGGTGATAGCCCGTAACAGCAGATGAAACTACCTCTCTACATAGCAAAGAGATACCTCTTCGCGAAGAAATCGCGTAACGCCATCAACGTGATCTCTGCCATCTCCGTTGCCGGTGTGATGGTGGGGACAATGGCCCTTATAACCATCCTGTCAGTATTCAACGGCCTGGAAGAGATGGTGAAAGCGATCTTCAGCACATCCGACCCGGAGATAAAAATATCACCTTTAATGGGGAAGGTGTTCACCCCTGATTCTGTGATGCTTAAGCGGCTGGCAGCCATTGACGGCGTGGAGGTATATGCTGAAACCCTGGAAGAGAACGCCCTGCTGCGTTATGACGAACAGCAGTTTATAGCCACGGTAAAGGGCGTCTCACTTAACTATACCGATGTCACCGATCTTGACACTGCCATGTGGGACGGCGAATTCACGCTGCAGGGCGAGAACGGAAGACCTTATGCCATTGCCGGCCTCGGAGTGGCAAACCACCTGGGCATGAGACTCAATTTCGTATCACCTCTTTCAATATATATCCCTGACCGCAAGGCCAAAATAAGAGCCAATCCCGGGAGCGAGTTCACCCGGAGATTCATCTATCTATCAGGTATATTTGCTGTTGAACAGGAGTTTGACTCGAAATATGTCTTCCTGCCCCTCGAATTCGCGCGGGAGCTGCTCGACTATACCACCGAGGTAAGCTCTGTTGAGGTCAGACTGAGAGCCGGGGCAGACGCAAAAAAGACCCGGAACGCCATCAGGGAGGTTATGGGCGATGAGTTCCTGGTACAGAACAGGTATGAACAGCAGGAGATGTTCTATAAAGTGATGAAGGCCGAACGTCTTGCCATTTACGTTATCCTGACCTTTATCCTGATAATTGCATCATTCAATATTATCGGTTCACTGACAATGCTGATAATTGAAAAGGAGAGAGACATAAACATCCTTAAGAGCCTGGGAGCAAATAACCGTCTTATCAAACGCATCTTCATCTACGAGGGATGGATGATATCCATCATAGGCACTCTCCTCGGTCTGATACTGGGATTCCTGCTCTGTGCCGCCCAGCAGCACTTCGGCATCGTAAGACTGGCCGGCGAATCACTTCTGATAGATGCCTATCCCGTCAGGATGCAGGTTGCAGACTTTATCGTTGTGGCTGCAACCGTGACTGTCATCGGTTACGCTGCCGCATGGTACCCTGTCCACTATCTCTCCCGCAGGTATCTGAATGAGAACAACAAGGAAAAGAAATGAGCACAAGAACGATAATAATCCTTGCTGCAGCTGCCCTCATGCTGGCATCATGCGGCGATCCGGGAGGCAACAAACCCTCACATAAGATGCTCATTCCTGATGAAAAGCTGGTCTCAATCCTTACTGACACCTATCTCACCTCCGGAATGACCGACCTACAACCGATGAGAGAGTCGTGGGCGCAGCGTGACTCTATCCTTAACTATATCGATGTCATTCGCAGCCATGGCTATACCTATGAACAATTCGACGCAACCATCAGGTACTATTTCACTGATAAACCCAAGAAGCTGTCAAGAATCTATGACAAGGTCACAGGCAACCTCCTCGAGCTCGAGGCAGTGGTGATGACGGAGAACGTTTCCGTGGACGCCGATTCGGAAGAAAACCTGTGGACAGGTAATGCCAGCTACAGTTTCCCGGAGGACTTCACCCGCGACCCCGTATGGTTTGACATTCCTGTCGAAATGCCCGGAGAATACATCCTGCATGCCGACATACGGCTGTTTGAGGATGATAAAAGCCTTAATCCCAGGGTGACTGTCTTTTTCAGCTATCTCGACGAATCGGGGGAGGAAAAGCGGGATTACTGGGAGGAGGTAGGACTGAGCAAGGACGGCGAGTTTCAGAAAGTGCTTATCAGACAGACACTTGACACCATACCCAACGCACGCATCAGGGGCTGGCTGCTGAACCATGACAACCAGGCCGGCAAATGGGAGAAACACGCGCGGATAGCAAATATCAACCTGCGGGTTGACACCACTTCCGTGAGAAAATAATAATGAGAAGTATCTCGGCCCAATATGTATTTACCTCGGCTGGCAAGCCTCTCCGGAGAGGTGTGGTGACCGCTGAAGCCGATGGCACCATACTGGCCGTCGAAGACACCGGGGGAGAGCTGGTTGAAAGGGCCGGAACTGAGTTCTACAACGGGATAATAATCCCGGGCCTGGTTAACTGCCACTCGCATCTTGAGCTCTCACACATGCGTGACCTCATCGCCGGCGGCGGCGGGCTGCAGGAGTTCATTCTCTCGGTACGTGACCGCCGCGAGGCGGAACAGGATGTTGTGACCGCAGCCGCGGAGAGAGCTGACCGCGAGATGCGCGACGGAGGCGTTGTGGCCTGCGGCGACATCAGTAACACCACGGCGTCGTTTGACGTGAAGAGGAGGAGTTCAATCCGTTACCTTACCTTCACCGAGATCTTTGGCTCAGACCCCCTTATTGCCGGCAGCCGTATGAGTGAGGCCCTGAAGGTGGCAGCCGCTGCCGCGGAGGCCGGACTGCCTGGTAATATCACACCGCATGCCGTCTATTCCGTCTCGGAACCGCTCTTTACACTTATCAACCAGCATATCAATCGTGATTCAGTCATCTCGCTGCACTTCCTCGAGTCAGATGACGAGCGGAAGATGTCCGGCGGACATCTGGAGAGGGCTCTCACCCTGGCATCTCTCTCATCAGGGCTGATACTGGTACATAATACTGTCATCACACGCGGAGAGGCGGAGAGGCTCTCCACTGCGGGAAACACATGGTTCTGCCTCTGCCCCTCTTCCAACATGCGTATCTCCGGTACCATGCCACCGGTGACTCTACTCCGGGAAACAACTGACCGGATCGTGGCAGGCACTGACAGCCTCGCCTCGAACGACCGGCTTGATATGCTCACCGAGCTGAGACTGCTTCATGAAGCTTCACCCGAAACAGCTCTTGAGGAGGTGATCAGGTGGGGGACCATCAACGGGGCAGAGGCTCTGAAGATGTCGGAGAGCCTGGGATCAATTGAGCCAGGGAAAAAACCCGGCCTCCTCCTGCTGGAGCCTGTCGACCTGTTGAACCTGCGCCTACTGCCGCACAGCAGGGTGCGCAAATTATTGTAGATTTAATGCCTAAAACCAGTTAAATGCCAACATTCCTCTTCAATAGTATAGTATTCGGACCGGTACGCAGCCGCAGGCTGGGAGTCTCACTGGGCATCAACCTTCTCCCCCTTAGCCGGAAGGTCTGCTCCTTCAATTGCATCTACTGTGAATGCGGATGGACATCCCTGGGCGGGGACATTTCAACGGCGCTGCCATCACGCTCTTCGGTGTATGAGGCTCTGAAAAAGAAACTCTCAGAGATGAAGGAGCAGGGTAACCCTCCTGATGTCATAACCTATGCCGGTAACGGCGAGCCAACGCTGCACCCTGATTTCGCTTCAATCATTGATGACTCCTTGATACTGCGCAATGAGTTTTTCCCGAAAGCAAAGATATCTGTGCTGTCCAACGGATCAACATTGCACCACAGGAACGTACGCGAGGCCTTGAAGAAGGTTGATATGAATATCCTTAAGCTTGATTCCGTCATCCCCGCCACGGTAAGACGACTGAACCAGCCCCGCGGCACCATTGACCTTGCGAGGTTTGAGAAGCAGGTGAAGGATTTTGAAGGCCGGTTCATCATCCAGACCCTCTTTGTCAGAGGCGAATACAGGGGTGAGACCATTGACAACACCACACCGGAGGAGCTTGACGCCTGGCTTGAGGCAATCGCCCGGCTCAGGCCACAGTCGGTTATGATATATACTATCGACCGTGATACACCTGTGGGGAGCAACCTGAGAAAGGTGCCCGCCGAAGAGCTCAGGGCAATCGCCGGCAGGGTGGAGGCGCTGGGGATCAAGACATCGGTGTCAGGGTAACCGTCATGAGCGGCACGACGATCCTCATAAGCCCGCTGAACTGGGGCTTCGGCCATGCCGGACGAATGATACCCCTGGCCCGGGAGCTGCAGAGGAGAGGCAATAAGGTGCTCTTCGGAGCGGATGCACGACTCCTCCCGCTGCTTGAAAGCGAGCTTCCGGGTATAAAACTGATTGAGATTCCCGGGTTACATATCAGGTACTCCAGGCTGGTGCCGCAGTATGTCTGCATTTTTCTGCAGATGCCTAAGATGATTTGCTCCGCGGTCCGTGAACATTATCTATTAGAGCGCCTGGCAAAGGAGATAAAACCCTCAGTTATAATATCCGATAACCGTTTCGGTTTCTGGCACCGTGAGATCTTCTCGGTCTATGTAACCCATCAGCTCCGGATACCCTTTCCGCGGCTACTTAGGTTTATGGAGCCTTTTGCAGCATGGGTCCACAGGAGGATCATAAGCAAGTACGATCTTTGCCTGGTGCCTGATTACCCGGGTGAGGTGAATCTCTCTGGCAGACTGTCGCATGACCTCAGGCTTCCTGCAAACTTGCATTATATGGGACCGCTGTCGAGGTTCAGGGCGGCCGCGGCCGCGGAACCATCGCCGGGGTTGAGGATCCCCGCGGCCGCGGAACCATCGCCGGAGTTAAGGGTTCTCGCCGCCGCGGAACCGCTCTCGCCTTTAAGGCGGCCCGCTACACCGGATGACTACATCACACCGGGCCATCGCTGTTGCTCTCTCATCCTCTCCGGGCCGGAGCCGCAACGCTCCCTGCTTCTTGAGAGGGTGACAGTTGCACTCCGGGGCTTTCAGCTATACGTGCTGAGTGCAACCCCGGTGCAGGTTACTGCCAGCAGTAATCACGAGGTTACCTGTATTATTAAGCCTGACTCCGGCACAATGAGAGACCTGGTATTGCGCAGCACGATGGTCATTACAAGAGCAGGGTATACCTCCGTCATGGAACTGGTCTCACTGGGGAAAGGTGCAGTACTGATACCTACACCCGGACAGACGGAGCAGGAGTACCTTGGTGAATATCTCAACGGACGGCACGGTTTCATAGCCGTGAATCAAAATGATACCGGCAGACTGGGCAGGCTGGTTGAAGAATGGATGGTAAATGGTGTGGCTCCTGTGCGTGACATTGCCCGGATTGTAGTATCCGCCGAGCCGCCAAATAATGAGCAGGCACAAACCATTGACTCAGCCGTGCCACAGAAGAATAAACAGACACCATCCATTGACTCGGCCTTGCCGCAATTGCCTGACAGTACCCCGCTGTTTGCAGAGGCATTAAATCTCATTCTTGAGCAGAAAAAAGAGTGACAGCGGCCGTAAATCCCCTACCTGAGCAGAAAAAAGAGTGACAGCGCCATGACCGCAGCCCCTGCTGCCAGTCCGGTCCAGACCTCAGACGGGGTATGATCATCGAGCCAAATCCTTGATGACATCACCGACCCGCCTACGATGAGCACCGATGTCAGCTGCCATACCGTACTGATGTCATAAAGCACAATCATGAAGATTATAAGCACCAGCAGTCCCCCTATTCCGGCGGCGTGCAGCGAAATCCGGTAGAAGGTGGTGATAAGCAGGGTGATGAGAGTGACTACGGCAACAGAGATGAAGTAAGCCCTGAACAGATTCGGTACCTGCATCCGGAGAAGAAGGTAAGCAGTGAGCGTGTACATCATAAGCGCGAAGGTGAGCAGTATGACCCTCTCATTTCGGTCACGCGCATTGAAGGTGGTTATGGCTCCCCTGACATAGAGTATCGTAGCCAGCGCCAGAGGCAGGATGACATTATTAGTAAGCACCAGGATAAATATCATCCTCTTCAGCTGGGAGGGAATGAAGGAGAGCAGGGTCGGGGAACTGTAAATAATCAGCAGTCCGTACAGTGGAATGAAAATGGGATGGAATATCACTGAGAGCACCTCTGCTGCTTTCGTCAGCCGGCTCTTTTCCACGGGGTTCATTTTATCTCCTTCCTCATCCTGGCAACAGGAATATTCAACTGTTCACGGTATTTGGCAACCGTGCGCCGTGCAATCTGGTAACCCTTCTCCTGGAGTATCTCAGTAAGTTTCTCATCCGTGAGCGGCCGGCGCTTGTCTTCATTGCCAAGGCACTCCTGAAGGATCCTCTTAATCTCGCGTGTCGAGACCTCATCTCCGCCATCAGTCTGCATCCCCTCGGAAAAGAAGAACTTCAGCGGATAGATCCCGAAGTGAGTCTGTATATACTTGCTGTTGGCCACGCGTGACACGGTGGAGATATCGAGCCCAGTCATCTCAGCCACATCCTTCAGAATCATGGGTCTGAGTTTGGTGTCATCACCTTCCACGAAGTACTCCTTCTGGTATTCCAGTATGGCATTCATGGTCAGCAGGAGAGTGTTCTGACGCTGCCGGATGGCATCAATAAACCATTTGGCGGCATCAAGCTTCTGCTTCACGAACATTATTGCGTCACGGTTCTGCTTACCCGCTGCCTTATCGCGACTGTATGACTCAAGCATCTCGCTGTAACCGCGATTGACCTTCAGCTCAGGGATGTTACGGTTGTTCAGGCTCAGTTCGAACCCGTTGTCCGTCTGGTCAAGGAGAAAGTCCGGTATGATATGCTGTGCTGACCTGCTGTAGGGATCACTGACAACACCACCCGGCTTGGGGTTTAGCTTCAGCACCTCGTCAATGATGCTCTTCATCTCCTCCTCGCCAATCATCAGCTTTGCCATGATCTTCTCATAGTGCCTCCTCGAAAACTCTTCGAAGTAATCGCTCAGTACGGTCTTTGTGAGTGCTACGGAGCGTACCGAAATGTCCTTTCGCTCTATCTGCAGCAGCAGGCACTCGCGGAGATCACGGGCTCCAACCCCCGCCGGCTCCAGGTCCTGTATTATCTTGAGTATCGCGTTCAGCTCCTCTGTGTCCGTGGTTATGTTCTGTAAAAAAGCAAGATCATCAACCATATTCTCAACCTCACGGCGCAGATAGCCGTCGTCATCGATGTTACCTATAATATACTCACCCAGGATATCTTCCCTCTCGGTATCAGACCTGAGGTTGAACTGGGAGGTGAGGTTCTCATGGAATGATGACCCGGAGGCATAGGGGATCTCATCCCGTCTCTCCTCATCCTTGGAGGTATTGTTTACCTGGAGGCGGTAATCAGGGATATCCTCATCATTGAGGTAATCGTCAAGGGCAAACTCTTCCTGGTCGCGCTCATCCTGTTCAACATCGATATCCTCCTCTTCTTCACCCTGCACCTCGTCATCATCAGGCCCCTCCTCCAGGGCGGGATTCTCTTCCAGTTCCTTCTTGATACGCTGCTCCATCTGCATGGCAGGCACCTCCAGCAGCTTGATCATCTGGATCTGCTGTGGTGAAAGCTTCTGGAGCAGTTTCTGTTGTAGTCTCTGGTCGAGCATAATGCCTGCCGTTCAGGTTGCTAAAACTCCGCGTTACGCGGCGTGCGGGGGAATGGTATCACATCACGTATATTCGACATCCCTGTCATGAAGAGGATGAGCCTCTCAAACCCAAGGCCGAAGCCTGAGTGGGGGGCCGTGCCGAACTTCCTGGTGTCAAGGTACCACCAGAGATCCTTCAGGGGCAGCTTTAGCTCTTCAATCCTGGCTGTAAGTTTATCAAGCTCCTCCTCCCTCTGTGAGCCGCCAATTATCTCCCCTATCCCGGGGAACAGCACATCCATTGCCCTTACCGTCAGGCCGTCGTCATTCTGTTTCATGTAGAAGGCCTTGATAGCCTTGGGATAGTCAGTGAGTATAACGGGACGCTTGAAGTGGGTCTCCACGAGATAACGCTCATGTTCAGCCTGGAGATCGCGCCCCCAGCCTACGGCATATTCCCACTTGCGGTCCACAGCCTCGAGGATTTTGATGGCTTCGGTATAGGGCAACCTCACAAAACTGTTGGCCAAAACGAACTCCAGCCTCTCAATGAGAGCGGTGTCAATCATCTTGTTGAGGAACTCAAGATCCTCCCTGCAGTTGTCAAGGGCATATTTAATAAGATACTTGAGGAAATCCTCCGCCAGGTCCATGTTGTCATTTAGATCCCAGAAGGCCATCTCAGGCTCAATCATCCAGAACTCGGCAAGGTGACGCGGGGTGTTAGAGTTCTCCGCACGGAACGTGGGCCCGAAGGTATAGATCTCTCCCAGCGCCAGTGCTCCCAGCTCACCGTTCAACTGTCCGCTGACGGTCAGGTTGGTGGGTTTGCCGAAGAAGTCGTCCTCAAAATTTACCCCGCCCTCCTTTGTGTGGGGAAGATCATTCAGGTCGAGGGTGGTGACGTGAAACATCTCGCCGGCTCCCTCGGCGTCACTGCCTGTGATGATGGGAGTATGCAGGTAAAAGAATCCCCTGTCATTATAATATTTGTGTATGCCAAAGGCCATGGCATGCCTTATGCGCATCACCGCGCCAAATGTATTGGTGCGAAAACGAAGATGAGCTATCTCCCTGAGGAACTCCATTGAGTGCCCCTTTTTCTGAAGCGGGTAAGTCTCAGGATCACATCTGCCGTACAGGATCACCTCGGCAGCTTGTATCTCCACACTCTGTCCCTTGCCCTGCGACGGCTCCAGGATACCGGTAACCCCAATGCTGGCGCCAGTGGTAATATCCTTCAGGAGATCGGCCGGGAAGGCGCTCAACTCCATGACTATCTGTATGTTATTTATAGTTGATCCGTCATTGAGCGCAACGAAGGCCACATTCTTGATCTCTCTCTTGGTCCTGACCCATCCCTTGACCAGTACTTTCTCCCCGGTGACCGGATTCGCAAGCAGTTCCTTTACTCTTTTCCTCTTCATAATTAATCAAGCCGTTATGTCCACAAAAATAGCATTTTGTTCCTCTTGCCGTGATGGTGTGGTAAAAAATGGCACTGTTTTTGTGCACAAAAGCAATTTTCCCGGGGGTGAGAGCGTTTCTCATAAGAGATCAGGATAATTTGAATTATCACGTAAAAAGGGTAAATTTACCTTTCAAACTGAAAACGGGTACATTATGGAAGTCGACAGCAAGATAATTGTAGTGCCATGGGATTTTACTCCGGTCACGGATTATGCATTGCAGCATGCTATTAAGATATCACGCATGACGCACAATGATATCTGCCTTCTGCACATAGTTGAGAAGATCACCACCGAGGGTGGCATCAAGGCCAAGCAGGCAGCCATGACCAATAAGGGTAACGAGGTTGAGCGCAACTTCGGCGTCAAGGTCAAGACACACGTGCAGCGCGGCACCATATTCAAGAATATACCTGAGTTCGTCAATGACCGGGGTGCATCACTGGTAGTGATGGGGACGCACGGCATGAGCGGTATGCAGAAACTGACCGGCAGCTGGGCTTTGAAGGTAATAGCCAAATCGAAGGTTCCTTACATAGTGGTACAGGCGCCTCCGGCAGACCAGGAGAGGTATCATAATATCGTCTGCCCCATCGACTGGCGCGCCGAGGAGAAGGAGAAGCTCTCAATGGCAATTTTCATGGGCAAATACTTTGATTCAAAGGTCCATGTACTGAAGGCAACCAGGAAGGATGAGTCGCTTGCCAAAAAGGCCAACCTGAACCTCAACTATACAGTGAGGATGCTCATACAGAATAATATAGAATATGACATAAAGGAGGTGCCCTCAGACAAGCTGGCCGAGAAGACCATTGAGATAGCCCAGGAACTAAAGGCGGATCTCATCCTTATCATGACCACCAAGGATATCACATTTGCAGATTATGTCATAGGAGCGAAGGAGCAGGAGATCATTGCCAACAGCTCCAAGATACCGGTCTGCTGTGTAAACCCGGCCTCGGCATTTGCCAACCTCGGGCAGTTCATGTACGGATAGAATTTTCGATTTTGTGATTTTCGATTTTCGATTTAGAGTTGCATTTAGACAATCGCACATCGGCAATCGACAATTCTAATCGCCAATCCCATTCGACAATCGCAAATCGACAATCGACAATCTCTAAATGTCCATCATAGTCAGTAACGTAACGAAGAGCTATGGCCACCAGAAGGCCCTGGATGATGTATCATTTACCATTCCTGCCGGTGAGATAGTCGGTTTCATAGGCCCCAACGGCGCCGGTAAATCGACTATGATGAAGATCATAACCGGTTTTTTCTCTGCCGATTCGGGTAATGTGTCAGTATGCGGTCTCCCGTCCGGACCGGGCGCCACGGAGATGAAGCGACTGATTGGATACCTGCCTGAGAACAATCCACTTTACCCCGATATGTATGTCAGGGAGTACCTCGGATATGTTGCTGACTTGTACCGGATGGGCAACAGGAGCCGTGAAGCGGTGAACTCGGTCATTGAGCGCACGGGACTGACCCCCGAGCAGGGCAAGAAGATCGGCGCCCTTTCCAAGGGATACCGGCAGCGGGTGGGACTGGCTCAGGCGCTGATCCATGACCCGCAGGTGCTGATCCTCGACGAGGCAACCACCGGGCTCGATCCCAACCAGATAGTAGAGATACGCAGTCTCATCTCCGAGGCCGGCCGCGAAAAGACCGTGATGCTCTCAACACATATCATGCAGGAGGTGGAGGCCATCTGCAGCAGGGTGATCATCATCGACCACGGGCACATCGTTGCCGATGGCCCCATTGATGAGATCTCCTCCCTCGCCGGCGCCCGCCTCGAGGAGACCTTCCGACAGCTCACCGGCAACCGTTGAGTACCTGGCTGTTGAAAAGCTTCAGTCCACAATCTTCAGTCTTCAGTCTTCAAAGGCAGTAGGCAATAGGCAGTAGGCAGTAGTGGAATTTTCGATTCCAGATTTTCGATTGTCGATTATTCAAAATCTGCAATCGCAAATCGCAAATTGCAAATTCTTCAGATATAAGACCTTCAGACCTTGAGTTACCTTTTGCCGGCTCAGTTTACTGCCTCTCCAACCACCTCGACAGAAAGAGATCATAAACGGAATTATATGTCCCGGTGCTATCACTCTCCTCATAAATCATCTCCTTGGCCAGCAGTGCATCAATCGCTCTCTTTGTTCCTGCCGGCGTGCCAAGGGAATACCTGCTCAGGAATTCACCCGACTGAGCTCTGTAAACCTTACCCTCCTTTGCCACAGCCATCAGGACCTGCCACTGATTTACCGTTAGCAGATGGCGGTACTGCAGAAAAGTCTTCTCCTGCTCTTCAAGAATTTCACCGCAGATAGCTCTTGCAGATTGAATATCAATCTCCCTGCCTCCGTAACTAAACAGGGTATTGCATACTGACTGTGTATAATAGGTATGCCTGCGGGTCCACTCGAGAACAAAAGCAATCGCCTCCGGAGATATCTTTCTTTTATTTTCTGCAAACTTCTCCGCAATAAACCGGCTGTAACTTTCTGTGGATATCACCGGCAGGCTCATAATCCTGGTACTTGCAAAAAAGGGTCTCTTTGTGCTGTGAAAAATCTCATTCATCATATGCCTGTTGCTTCCGCTGAAGATAAAATGGATATTGGTCAGTGGCTGAATCATAGTCCTGAGCATGGCTTCCGCATTTCCATCCTCATATGAAGAAATTACCTGGAACTCATCAAAGGCAAGATAGACATCGGTTCCCATCTCACCCAGAAACTTCAGCAGAGCTGCGAGAGTTACCTCATATTCCGCAACGTCGGAGTATTCAAACCTGACCCCTGGAGCTCCTGTCAGAGGATCATATGTTATTACCGGTCTTAATCCCTTAAGGAATGAAAGAAAACGGTTGCCTGTCCTCTTTTTCCTCGGGAGCACATTCATCGAGGCTGTTGCCAGTTGCCTGGTAAGGTCCTTAATGCTTCGGGTAGGATAGAGGTCTATATACAGGCAAACCGATTGCTTTTTACTTGATATTTCATTAAAAACATGATGAATCAGAGCGGTTTTTCCCATTCTCCGAAGAGAAATAAGGGTTATGTTTAAACCTCCCATCAGATTCTTCGAAAGCCTTTCTGTTTCTTTCTCTCTGTCGCAAAACATATCTGGTCCATGATATCCGACCACCGGAAAAGGATTATTTGGTTTCATGACAACTCATTTTCTTTCCAAATATAAGCAATTTTAATACATTTTGTATCATACATTTTG
>DCSU01000173.1 GCA_002325785.1 Bacteroidales bacterium UBA1458
AGGAGTAAAATCACAATAGTTAAATACCTGTTATTCATGATTTTATGTTTTTGGTTTCATTTTCCCAGCAATATCCGGCAATCATAAGTGAACCACCCATCAGCGATATATCCTTAAGCAGCGCAATAAGAATCGGCGTCTTGTCTGAACCGTCCAGAAGGTGCGGTATATGGATAGTNNNNAGAATAAACACGAGCATCAGGCCGGCGAGGATCAGGGTTGACACCTTGATGAACTTTCTGGTGATGATACTGATACTTACAACAATCATTATCAGCCCGGTAAGGATAATTGTATAACCTCCCAGCGGGACGAATGACGTCAGCATACCGAGGTAGTAATCCATCATCAGGAAATGGTTGATCCCGAAAACTGCAAAAGGCAGGGCGAATAGTATCCTGCCTATAGTGGCCAAGTTTCTCATATTGCTTCCTGTTTATTGGTTGGTTCCTGATCCGAAGCCGGCCGCAGATTTCCTCTGAGGGCGCTCCCAACAGTATAAATGTCACGTAGTTTCAACATCACTAAGAGAATAAACCCCCATACTGCCAGCACACCTATTCCGTATGACAGGATTACCCATAAAGGTGCTTTCCTTACACTGTTCCACATTGCTCTTTGTGCTACCAGGCTCCCAGCCCTGTTTTTTAAACCGGCCTGGATAACAGTATCCCTTGTCACTGAGCCGAATACCTCCTCATCTGTGAACCTGGCACTTATGCTGACATTGCCTGCGGTGTCTCCCGGCAGTCCCGCCGGAATAACAAATGCAGCAACGCCGTTTTTGTCGGTGAGCTTCTCCTCATCAACCGCGAGAGCCCCGAAATATCGTGAGGCGAACAGCCTGACACCGGCATTGGTTACCGGGACGCTCTTCTCCTCATCGGTTGCCATTGCCCTCACTATTACCTGCCGCTCAGCTTCAAGGTAAGCCATGGAGAGGCTTATCTGGGCTCCCGGATAAGCTGACGAGGTGATGATCTGCATCACCCTCTGCACGTAATCCCTGTTGAAGCTCCGGATATAAGAGACAGTTTTCCATATCTCCTCGGCACTCATTACACTGCGGAACGATGGCATCTGACCTCTTCCCACGGTTACCTTGTGGAAGATCTCCCCGTCACTGTTTCTCTGTATCTTCTCTGTTGCAGGATCTCCCGGTGGCGGCACCAGCGCAATGGAATTGTTCTTTCCCGGTGTCCCGTGACATGACAGGCAGTTTATATTGTACAGTCTCTCGCCCTCCTTCCTGGTCTCTTCAGTGAAGGGGAATGTGCTCAGCCTGCCTTTGCGCTCTTCCGGCACTACCCAATCCTGTCCCTTTGAAAGGGAGGGCAGTAGCAACAGGCACATAATTACTGGAACAGTATATTTCATAAACCGTATATTTTACTGTTTATCAAAGGGTTTATCCTTCTCATTCTCCTCCTCAGCCATCTCCCATATGGGTATGACGGGGAAAAGTTTTGAAAGGATTGTGATTATGATTAGCACGAGTATAATAGATGCAACCGTAACGGCAATCTCTATGAGGGTAGGCTTGTAGATGACCCATTCAACAGGGACGTTCTGGATCGGCAGGTTGGGGTGGGCCTGGGGTGGAACAACGATGATATACCTCTTGAGCCATGCACCGCAGAGTACGAAGAGAGAGATGATAAGCATTGGCAATGGCCTCCGCATCTTTTTGAAAAGCAGAAGGATTACTGGTATGATGAGACCCCCCAGCTGAATCGTCCAGAAAAGAGGTGCATAGTGGCCGGTAAAAAGCTCCCGCAGGTGGATGGCATCGCCGGTCTTAAGCTTGTACCCTGGCACAAGAAACTCGTTCAGGTTGAAATAGAAATATACTATAGATACCAGTACAAGCACCCTTGCAATCTTATCAAAGGTATCATCTGTAAGATACTTCTGCAACTTATAGTTCACCCGGAAGAAATAGATGGCTATTATCAGGGCGGCGGTCCCCGATACAAAAGCCCCGGAGATGAAGTAGGGTCCGAAGATGGTGCTGTCCCAGCCGGTCCTCGGGGTGACTGCAAAGAGCCACGAGGTCACGGTATGGATAGCAAAGGCAGTTGGGATTATCAGTATCAGGAGGATACGGATGGCCTGCTTCATTATCCTGTACTGCACCTCATGATGCTCCCACCTGAATGAGAGAATATCATAGGCCTTTACAAGAAAGGCGGGCCTGCCTTCCAGCCTGCTCTTTGAGATGGCAAGGTCCGGAACCATCGGAAAGAACCAAAGCAGGAGGCTGAGGACAAAGTAGGTGGTCACCACCGTCACGTCCCATAGAATCGGCGACTGCACACGGCCGTACATAAATACATAAGGCAGCCTGTCAGGCCGGCCCATATCGGAGATGATTACCAGCCCTGCCACAGCTGCAAAGGCGATGGCAATTATTTCAGCGATGCGCGAAATCGGTTTTACCCATTGATAACCTATGAGCCCCAGGACAGAGCTGATCAGCATCCCCACGAGGCTCGTGGCCACAAAGAAAACGAAGTTGGCAATGTACATGCCCCAGCTGGTGAAGTCGCGCATGCCCGTCACCCCCAGTCCCTCGCGGAGCTGGATCACATAGGCGGCCAGGCATAGCACCAGGACAGTGGACAGGAATCCCATCCACAGGATAAAGCTCCTGTTGATCCTGACATTCTTCAGGATATCGGCAGCAATGGAATCGATCTTTCGCTGTTCCCCGGGTGTATTGAAGCGGGTTTCATCCATATCATCGATGATTGTTTATGCTTTGTCTTCCTTATATTCTTTCTTTTCGCCCTCCTCAAACTCGAAAATCCTGTTCCTGGGCGGCAGGTAGTAGACCCTCGGTTTCGTTCCAAGCTCGGGCATGAGCCTGTAGGCTCCGCTCGTTTCAAGAAGCTCGCTGAGCCTGACAGTCTCTTTGGTGGTGCCGTTGGTGACGGCATCCTCGTTCTCGTCTCCGAAGTAAAAGACGCCGTTAGGGCATGCCGAGACACAGTACGGAAGCATTCCTTCCCTTAGCCTGTCTGCGCTGAAGAGACATTTGGTTACGGTACCCTTCTTTTGCGGTACATTCAGCTCCACATTATACTCCTTATCCTTGTCAGCTTCAGCCTGCGTCGGCTCCTGCCAGTGGAAAATCCTGGCAGAGTAGGGGCAGGCTGCTATACAAAGACGGCATACGAGATACCTCTCATTGTCAATCAGCACTATGCCATCCTGTCTTTTGAAGGTGGCATCAACGGGACAGACGGAGACACATGGTGGGTTGTCACAGTGCTGGCATGGCTTGGGCATAAAAAACGCAGGGGTATTTACAGACTCCTGCATCACAAGGGTATTGATGTGATATTCATATGGACGAAGTTGGTGGGCGCTCTGGCAGGCCTCAACACATTTCCTTGCATTACGGCATCTCGAAAGGTCTATCACCATGACCCATCTGCGGCCGGCGATACCCTCCCTGCCTCTTGTCTGAAGCATCTTCAGGTCAGGCTTGAAGTCGCGCATCTGCTCAACAGGAATCTCTACCAGCCTGTTGTCTTCGGTGAGAACTCTCACCATACCCTCATTGTGCTTCGCTTTCTCAAAACGGTGTCCGGAATAAATGGCCGCCCCGCCTGTTACAGTAACTGCACCTGCAAGAGTGACCTTCCTTAGAAAATCACGTCTTGAGTTGTCAACTGCCTTTTCAAGATCAGGCCTGCCATTATCCTCACCCTGCTTTTCTTTAGACATGGTTGTCAGCTTGAGGTAAAAAAGATGTAGATGATTATGTCGGTTTATTAATTGCCACCCTCAGTCACAGGGGTTATCTTCACTGCCTTGTAGCCCAGTCCGTCAACTGTCTCCTTGATTTTGACAGTGTCAACCTTGCCCTCTTCGTATTCAATGACGGCGTTACCGATGGTATGAGAGGCGGTAACGGACTTAACCCCGGGTATCTTCTCGAGGTTACTGCTGATAGTGTTCTCGCAGCCAGTGCAAGTCATACCTTCTATGGAGAGGTTAATTGTTGTCATTGCCGCAGGTATCTCCGGTGCCTTCTGGTTGTTTCCACCACCGCATGATACTGCTAAAAACATGACTGACATGAGGATACATACTGATAGTTTTGATCTGGTCATATTAGCTCTGGTTAGGTTAGTACAAGGTAAATCAGGCTCCATAAATATATAAAATTTTATCCCAAACCCGTACTAGGGAATAAATATCACTTTCAGTTGTTTTTAGCATTGCGTGGAGGAGTTATCAGGGCTTACCTGAATATCCGGGGAAAATTCATCAAATCTTCATAATTCATGTAATACCTTTCTAATTGTCAGAAAGTGGAAAATACCTTCTTTCTTTCTTTCCATAAGTCCGTTTTAATGCAGCGAAGGCTGCCGGTTCCCCAACCCGGCAGCCTTTCATTTTAATAACAGGAAGCACACGTGAATTACCTCACGGATTCTTAATTCATAAGCTTCATCTGAAGATAGGTATACATCAGCGCCCGCATCTCTGCCTCCTGGGCATTGGTTGATGATGCGCCGTGACCGCCCTCAATGGTCTCATGATAGTAAACCGGGTGACCCATCTCAATCATCTTAGCTGCCATCTTGCGGGCGTGACCCGGGTGAACCCTGTCATCCCTGGTTGATGTGATGAAGAGCGGGGTGGGATACTTCACATCCTTTTTCACATTCTGGTAGGGTGAGTACCTGCTTATAAATTCCCAGTCGGCCGGCACGTCCGGATCACCGTACTCATCCATCCAGCTGGCACCGGCGAGGAGCTTTGAATACCTCTTCATGTCGAGGAGCGGAGCACCGATGACCACGGCATTCCAGAGGTCAGGCCTTTGCGTCATCGCCACTCCGGCAAGGAGGCCGCCGTTGCTCCATCCATATGCACCCATGTGCTCCGGTGTGGTAATGTTCCTTTTGATCAGGTCCTCTGCTACCGCAAAGAAGTCGTCATAAGCATTCTGTCTCTTTTCACGCAGAGCCGACTGGTGCCATGCAGGACCGAACTCGCCACCGCCGCGTATGTTGGCGATGACGTAAACACCTCCCTTTTCAATCCAGCCTATGCCTGTGACAGAGCTGTAACCCGGACGCGTGGAGCTGTTGAAACCACCGTATCCGTAAACCAGCGTGGGGTTGCTGCCGTCAAAAGCCATGTCAGCAGAGTGTACGATGAAGTATGGGATCTTCGTGCCGTCTTTTGAGATGGCTTCATACTGGTCAACTTTAACCCCTGAGGCATCGAAATAATCTTTCTGCTTCCTGATGGCTTTGATTTCTTTGCCGTCACTGTAGTAGAGCGTTGTGGGAGTGGCCGGGTTGCTGAAGGTAAAAAACCAGTCGTTCGAAAGTTCATCCGAACCGGCAAGTCCCACCGTTCCGAACTCCGGAACGGGAACTGCCTCACCGACCCACTTACCGTCAACCGGGCGGAAGATGGTAAGCCTGCCCTGGACATTCTCCATGGTGGCAGCCACTAAGAAGTCACGCGTTGCCATCACGCCTGCCAGGCTTGCTCTTTCGGCGGGTTCATAGATTGTCTTAACTGATGTTTTGCCGGAGAGAAAAGAAGGTAGATCAAAGCTTACCAGCGTGCCCTTCTTAAAGGTTTCCCCGTTGACAGTCCAGTCAGACTGCAGGTAAAGAAGCATCTCCTCCATGAACATGCCGTTTGTCTCAACATCCTTTGGAATGTCAATCACCTTTAAACCCTCAGGTGTCAGCACAGACATTGTTGATTCATAAAAGCCAATACTCTCATTCAGGAATACATACTGCTTTCCTTTGTAGTCTCCGCCGCTGACAAAGAGCCCCATGTTTGTGGTGTCTGTCCGGTGCAGTGTTGCAGCATTCACAGGATCTTCACCTCTTTTCCACAGCTTCGCTATTGCCGGGTATCCTGAGGAAGTCATTGTGCCCTGACCGTAATTGGTTGCAACAACAATCTGATCCTTATTAACCCAAGCAACGCTACCCTTGCTCTCTGCCACGGAGAAACCGCCGTCGACGAATTTCTTTTCCACGGCATCAAATTCCCGGATAACAACCTCATCCTTGCCCCCGTCAGAGAGACGCAGCAGACAGTACCGGTTTTCCGGCCCGAGCCATGTGGCTCCTCCGAAGACCCATTTTCTGCCCTCTCCGGCTGAGAGAAGGTCGAGGTCAAGTACTGTCTCCCAGTTTTCTTTTCCTGCAAGGTAATCCTTCTTCAGCATCCTCCTCCAGAGGCCTCTCTCGTTCTTTTCATCCTGCCAAAGGTTATATGACATCTCGCCGATGACACCCGGGTAGATGATCCTCTCACTGTCATTGAATACTTCAAGAAACCTGTCGCGCAGTTCTGTGTACACCGGAAGGGTGGTGAGGGCTTCGTCAGATAGCCGGTTCTGTTCCCGGGCCCAGTCGAGGGCTTTCTCGTTCTGAACCTCCTCGAGCCAGATATAGGGGTCATTATTAGCTGAATTCCCGCTCTTCCTGTCGCGGCAGCCAGTTACAATAAGTAGTAGCATAATAGCTGTAAGGTTAATTAACTGTTTCATCTTTTGAAATTTTACGACTTCTTATTAATACATTTATTGTTGCGGCCACAATCAATACTTCACCGGCAATGAATAGTGGCCATTTGTAATGATCAGGTATATAGTTTGTTACTATCTCCACCAGCCGTTCTCCTGTCTCCGGTGATCCCCTGGCAGAAAGCACACCGCTCTCAATTAAAAGCCTGGAGTAATCAACCAGGTAAGTGTAGAGAATGACCATAGCTCCGCTTATTATCAGCATCCAGTCCGAAACGCCCAGCCTGACATAGTATCCCTTTTCCTGTCTGCCAATAAACAGTATGGCCATCAGTATCATGGTCAGCGAGTTGATCACCGGTGCCAGCACCGGGCCCAGCCATGAAACGGGAATCAGGAATAGCAGGTCCCAGGTGAGGAGCGAGGCGGGCCAGCCCAGCAGCAGGTTTAGCGCTACATAATAGAAGATATCCCATATTCCGAAGGCAAAGAGGGCGTAGAAGAGCCGTTGCAGTCCGTTCCTGCCTGCAATTATGCCTACCCCGGCCAGCATCACCAGCGTGGCTGTCTCCCGGATCCACTCCGCCGTAACCAGTTCAGAAGACATTAGCCGGAGAGGGAATTCAAATCCGTCAGGATAATAGAGTTCCCTGAGATAAACCACAACTATCGCTTCCAGAAACCCCATCGCAATTGCGAAGATGGCAAGCCATAGGAAACGGCCCTTCCAGTCGGGGTATGTTTGTTTCATGTCGCTCTGAAATAGTTGGGCAAATTACAAAATATAAGGGATAACAGCTTTCCTTCCGGCCGGGTAATCCGGGAAGTGACCCCTGTACCACCTGTGGTGCGATAATGCCCTCGGCACCAGGTTGCAGAAAGTCCAGATGAAGAACGAGAGTGCCGGGAGCGACCAGCAGAGAAGGGCATAACCTCCCCATTCAACAATCTCGCCCAGGAAGTTGGGGCAGGAGACTTTTTCAAACAGCCCTCCGCGCGGGATCTGATAGTAGCTGCTCGTAATCTTGCTCTTTCGCAGGTGAATCAACTTCTCATCAGAAGTGAGGTTAATCACCATACCTGAGAGAAAGATCAGCAGCCCTGCAATGAACCGCGGATCGGTCACCCAGGCTTCATTGTATTGTGTTTGCAGCGTTCCGGTGTAGTACCCGAGGAACCCTGCGTTGAGGAAATTGAAAAATACCGCCATTAGAGCCACTGCCAGCGGCATCTCCTTGCCACTGGTCCTGATCCTCAGCGGATAGATGATTGCCCGGTTGGTGTAATGAGCCAGGTAAAGTCCGGTAATTATCCATACCGTCAGCGTTTTGGGGGCATTGCCCGTCAAAACCAACAGTATGAGGATAAGAGGAGCGGGGATCTCCATCAGGAACCCCCCGAGCCTGTCAGGAATGGTCACTCCCCACGTTCTCTTCGAGTGCCGGCCGAAGGGAGCCGTGATAAACAGGAGAACGATGAATATAACTACTGCAACCAATATCCAAACCCAGACCAGCAGATCAAAGAGAGTCTCTTCCATATGATGTCTTTATACCGCCGGGCGGGCAGTGAAAAAGTGCTTCCGGACTCCGGCAACTTGTAAAAATAGCATTCATTTTGACACCGCGATATCAAAAAAGAGGACGGCCTTGCTGCCCTGTATCAAAAAACCGGACTGCACTTGTGCCATGACATCAAAGATGCAGGATGCGCTGGCAATGTGACATCAAAAAAGCGGACGGCCTTGCTGCCTTCGTAAAGATTGAGTAATTTGGTGAACCCCCCGGAGCCCGGGACCTGGAGGCCGGGGTCAAAATATGTTAACCTTCTTATGATATCTCAAAAGAAAAGTCTAATTGCTGCGTTGATGATCGCCTCCTGCCTGGTTTCTTACGGCCAGTACAGCGTGGGACATGTTTCAATGGTGCTGCATGATGAGTACAGGAGCAACAGGCAAGTCACCCTGGAAGCATATTTCCCCGTTTGTGATACAGGGCAAACTGGCGATGNNAGAAAAGTGACCTTGGAAGCATATTACCCGGTGTGTGACACAATACAAACAGTTACTGCAGGGCAGGAGCAGGGTATGAAATTCCCGGTCATCTGCTTTGCGCACGGATATCAGCATCCCGGCAATGGATATGGGAATCTGACCGGGTTCCTGGTGCCGGAAGGTTATATTATTCTCAGCCTAACGACAGCTGAAGGCTTCCTCCCTTCACACAGAAATTATGCTGCCGACATCAGATTTCTGGCTGACGCGGCTTCCCGTCTGGGAAATGATTCCCAGTCACCCCTGTACAGGCAGGTAGACACCCTAATCTG
Organism: Bacteroidales bacterium UBA1458; assembly: GCA_002325785.1. Lineage (GTDB taxonomy): Bacteria > Bacteroidota > Bacteroidia > Bacteroidales > VadinHA17 > SR-FBR-E99. The sequence continues at coordinate 8,843 of DCSU01000173.1, forward strand.
TCTTATGGGTCACAGTATGGGCGGCGGAGCAATGTTTCACGCTGCCGCAGACAACAGTGTCATTGATGCTGTGATTGCTCTGACCCCCTATGACACGAGGCCCTCAGCCATTGAAGCTGCCACCAGGGTGAAGGCGCCCAC
>DCSU01000140.1 GCA_002325785.1 Bacteroidales bacterium UBA1458
GACGGAGCTGATTGGGATACTATCCCTGAGCCGGACGGGGTGGGTTGTGCCGTCTGCTCCCGGATGACCGGGCTGGTCACCGGTGGCTCTTCGGCAGTTGCCGTGGCGGGTGACAGGGTCTCTTCGTCAACGACAATGGCGGTCACAGGCGGTTTATCAGTGGCATCATCCTCTGATATGACAGCTGTTTTTCCTGCATCAATCTGCTCACGGTTAAACTCAAGCTCAGCCCTGGCAAGAGGATTAAGGGTTGATTCCTCCAGGTTTCCTTTGAATAGATGGTCATTGAATGGCACAAGTGCCAGCGCTACCAGCACGGGAATAATGACTGCGGCTCTCGTCAGCAATCCTCTGACTGAAGGCTGGCTCACTGCGAGCGCATGCCGCTTTTCGAGCACCTTCTTCCTGACATCAAACCCTGCCACAGGCTGCCTGTGATAGGCGCTGAGGCCGTAAGATGAGAGAAGATAGTTGACAGTTGTGTCAGGTTCAAATACAATCGTTCCCTCATAATTGAGTGAGAATATTCCGAGATGATCTATTGGTACCGGGCTTCCGGCCATGATAGTCCGTCTGAGTCCGTCAGCCCATTCAAGAACTATATCACGTGCCTCACCGTAACCCGTTCCCAGGCATGCTGAGATATGACCTATCAGAAGTCCGTCATTTCCTGTCAGATGACGGTTGAAAGTTATCTTTCTTGAGGGAGGAATAAAGAGACCTTCTCTGCGGTCTGCACGTGCAGGGAAGTAGTTCCCGATAAACGCACCAAACCCAGGAATAATGACACAATCGTGCCTGAAAAGCAATTCCCTGATGTACCCGCTGATATCCTTCGGCATGTGAAAGCAATAATGAACAAAGATAAAAAGAAAGCTGATTTCGGAACAGAAAAAAGGGTTAAATAAAATCACTTATCTTCGCCATAAAGAGACAAAGATGTACATGAAGAAGATAGAGATGGTTGACCTCCGGTCACAGTATGAGAGGCTTAAGGCAGATATTGACAGTGCGGTTGCTGGAGTCATCAGTTCAACTGCCTTCATCAAGGGCCCTGATGTGCGTCTATTTGAGGAGGAGCTGCAGCGTTACCTGGGCGTACGCAATGTCATTGCATGCGCCAACGGCACTGATGCCCTTCAGATTGCCATGATGGCACTGGGCCTCAGGGCCGGTGATGAGGTGATAACAACCAACTTCACATTCATTGCTACTGTTGAAGTCATAGAGCTGCTTGGGTTGAAGGCGGTTCTTGTTGATCCTGACCCGGGTACATTCAATATCAGCACAGAGGCAATAGAGAAGGCTATCACTCCTCGAACGAAAGCAATTGTGCCGGTGCACCTTTTCGGACAGTGTGCAGAGATGGAGCCGATCATGGAGATGGCCGGACGGCACGGCATACACGTCATAGAAGACGTTGCCCAGGCCACGGGAGCAGAATACCGGTTCAGTAATGGCACGGTAAAGAAAGCAGGAACAATGGGCACCATAGGCTGCACCTCATTCTTCCCGTCGAAAAACCTCGGGTGTTACGGCGACGGTGGCGCTCTCTTCACCGATAATGATGAGCTGGCAGCTCTCATCCGCAGCATCACCAATCATGGTATGAAAGTCAGGTATTACCATGACACTGTAGGGGTCAACTCACGCCTTGACACCATCCAGGCTGCCATCCTGCGGGTCAAGCTGCGCCATCTTGACGACTTCAATGAGGCGCGGCAGAAGGCGGCAGCCCATTATGACAGGGAGCTGTCCGGCCTGCGGGGCATAATAGTGCCTGTCAGGGCAGCTGACTCAACACATATATTTCATCAGTATACCCTCCGGATCGACGGCGGTGAAAGAAACAGGCTACGCGAGTGTCTTGAGAACGAAGGGATACCTGCAATGATTTATTATCCTGTACCGCTTCATATGCAGAAGGCCTATGCCCATCTCGGGTACAGGGCTGACGACTTCCCTGTCACCACCCGGCTCACCGGGGAGGTGCTGTCGCTTCCAATGCATACCGAACTCGACGACGAACAGCTTTTGTATATCACCGGATGCATAAGGTCAAAATTCAACTGAAAATCACAATGGAAATAGAATACTTTGCACATGAAACGGCCGTGATCGACCAGGGGTGCACTATAGGCAAAGGAACAAAAATATGGCACTTCAGCCATATCATGAAGGATGCCGTAATTGGTTCAGTCTGCAACATCGGCCAGAACGTCGTTGTCTCACCGGGTGTCATCCTGGGAAATAATGTCAAGGTACAGAACAATGTCTCTATATATACGGGAGTTATATGTGAAGATGATGTTTTTCTGGGACCCTCAATGGTATTCACAAACATAACCAACCCACGCAGCGCCGTCATCAGGCGCGACCAGTACGCCACAACCGTTGTCAGGCGCGGAGCCTCCATCGGTGCCAACGCTACCATCGTGTGCGGCAATGAGATAGGCGAATACAGTCTCATAGGCGCCGGTACGGTGATAACCCGTAATGTTAAACCCTATGCACTGGTAGTGGGTAACCCCGGCCGCCAGACCGGATGGGTGTCCGAATACGGCCACAAGCTCTCATTCAACAGCGACGGCACGGCGCTGTGCCCGGAAAGCGGCCAGAGATACCGGCTCGAGGGAGAGACGGTGACGAAAATTATTTAGTATCTTTATGCCTTCACAACACCTTCTGATGGATAATACACCTAAAAAATTCGGGCTCATAGGAGTTGCCGGCTATATTGCCGAGCGGCACCTCAAAGCCATTAAGGAGACAGGTAACCGCCTGCTGGCAAGCCTCGACAAGTTCGACAGCGTGGGCAAAATTGACAACTACTTTCCCGAGAGCGACTTCTTTGTTGAGTTTGAGAGATTCGACAGGCATGTCGACAAGCTCAAGAGAGGCGGCGTTCAGCTTGATTATGTCAGCATATGCTCGCCCAATTACCTGCACGACTCTCACATCAGGTTCGCACTCAGGCACCAGGCCGAAGCAATCTGCGAGAAGCCCGTGGTACTGAACCCATGGAACATTGAAGCACTTCAGGAGATAGAGAGGGAGACGGGCCACAGGATCTATAATATACTGCAACTCAGGTACCACCCGGTGATCATGGAACTGCGCAACCGGATAGCAGCCAGTCATTCGGGCAAAAAGCACGATATTGATCTGACATACATAACAAGCCGAGGACACTGGTACGATATATCGTGGAAGGGCGACATCAACAAGTCGGGTGGCATCGCCACCAACATCGGCGTCCACTTCTTTGACATGCTGGGATGGATCTTCGGCCCGGTGATATCAAACAGGGTGCACCTGCTCGAGAATCACAAGGCCGCCGGGTACCTTGAACTGGAAAAAGCACGGGTAAGGTGGTTACTGAGCATCGACTCCAACGACCTCCCTGCACAGGTAAAAGAAAAAGGAAAAAGGACCTACAGGAACATAACGGTTGACGGCGAGGAGCTTGAATTCTCTGAAGGATTCACTGATCTCCATACCGTAACCTATCAGGAGATACTGAAGGGTAACGGCTATGGACTTGAGGATGCACGACAAAGCATCGAAACCGTCTACCAGATCCGTAACTCGGCTCTCTCAGTATTAACAGGAGAATATCACCCTCTAATCAAAAAATAATATGTACAATAAACTCTTAAACAAGGAGACAAAACTCTCCCTTATCGGCCTCGGATATGTCGGCCTTCCTATCGCACTTGAATTCGCACGGAAAATAAAGGTCGTGGGCTTTGATATCAGGCCTGACCGCGTAGACCTGATGAAAAAGGGTATCGATCCAAGCAATGAGCTTGAACACGAAGCATTTAACGACACTGATATTAAATATACCTCGGATCCGGAAGATCTTAAGGAAGCCTCATTCCATATAATTGCAGTCCCAACACCCGTAACCAAACATAACCTGCCCGACCTCACCCCGGTGCTGAAGGCCTCGGAGACGGTAGGCAAGATCCTGAAAAAAGGAGATTATGTTGTCTATGAATCGACGGTATATCCAGGATGCACCGAGGAGGACTGCGTGCCGGTACTCGAGAGGTATTCCGGACTGAAATGCCCCGCAGATTTCAAGGTGGGTTTCTCACCGGAGAGAATCAACCCCGGGGACAGAAATCACACCCTGACCAAGATTGTTAAGGTTACCAGCGGCTGCGATGCCGAATCGGCAGAAAACATTGCAAAGACATATGAACTCATCATCAGTGCGGGAGTGCACCGGGCATCATCAATAAAAGTTGCCGAGGCTGCCAAGATCATTGAAAACACGCAGCGCGACATCAACATCGCCTTCATGAATGAGCTCTCCATCATCTTCAACCGGATGGGCATCAACACCTACGAGGTGCTTGAGGCTGCCGGCACAAAGTGGAACTTCCTGAAATTCTATCCCGGCCTGGTGGGGGGCCACTGTATTGGCGTTGACCCCTATTACCTCTCATACAAGGCCAAGGCCATGGGCTATCATCCCCAGATGATTGACTCCGGCAGATTCACCAATGACAGCATGGGCGCCTATGCAGGCAAGGAAACCGTCAAGAAGATCATAGCTGCCCACAAAAGCCCTGACAAGGCCCGGGTGCTGGTGATGGGAATGACCTTCAAGGAGGATGTCACCGACATTCGTAACTCCAAGGTTATAGACGTTGTCCATGAGCTTCGCGACTTCGGCGTTGAGGTTGATGTGATCGATCCGGGTGCCTCGCACGAGGAGGTGAAACATGAGTACGGCCTTGACCTGAAGAAGAACCCGGAAGGAAAATATGACGCAATCATCGTGGCAGTTTCCCATAAGGAATACACGGGCCTCGATGAAAAATACTTCCTTGACCTCCTCAATGAGAGAGGCATACTGGTAGACCTCAAAGGTCTTTACAGGAACAAAATGAAGTGGCTGACATACTGGAGTTTGTGATGAAAAAAAAGGTAATAGTCACCGGCGGAACCGGTTACATCGGATCTCATACAGCTGTAGAGCTTATAGCCGAAGGATTTGAGGTTATAATAATTGATAACCTCAGTAACTCAGAGATCACCGTGCTTGACGGGATACATGCCATCACCGGGATAACCCCGAAATTTTATGATGCCGATACCTGTGACAGCACCAGGCTCAGCGAGATATTCAGGGCAGAGGGCAGGGTTGATGCCATCATCCACTTTGCCGCCTTCAAGGCGGTGGGCGAATCGGTAAGAAAACCCCTCGACTATTACCGTAACAACCTCACCTCGCTCATGAACCTCCTTGGCATGATGGAGCGACACGACACACCTGTACTGGTATTCTCCTCATCATGCACCGTATACGGCCAGCCTGACGTGCTGCCCGTTACGGAGGCATCGCCGGTGAAGGAAGCAGCCTCGCCCTATGGTTATACGAAACAGGCAGGAGAGATTATCATCCGTGATACCATGGCATCAAGACCTTCTCATAAGGCCGTGTCACTCAGATACTTCAATCCCATCGGCGCCCACCCCACCGCTCATATAGGAGAACTGCCGCGAGGCGTGCCGGAGAACCTCGTACCCTACATAACCCAGACTGCTATAGGGCTTCGTGATGAGCTGAAGGTCTTCGGAACCGATTATGATACACCTGACGGGTCATGCATCCGCGATTACCTCCATGTGGTTGACCTTGCAAAAGCTCACGTGGTGGCATTGAAGCGACTCCTTTTCGGTGAGAATAAAACCAACTACGAGGTCTTTAACCTCGGCACCGGTACAGGCGTATCTGTACTGGAGGCCATTGCCGCCTTCGAGAGGGCAACAGGCGTTAAGCTGAAATATACTCTGACAGGCCGCAGGGCCGGAGACATTGAAAAGATATGGGCCGACCCCTCACTCGCCAACAGGGAGCTTAAATGGAAAACGGAAATATCGCTTGACGAAGCCATGGAGACAGCCTGGAGGTGGGAAAATAAAATAAAAAAACAATCATCATGAGGAGGACAATACTTATAACCGGAGGAGCAGGTTTTATCGGGTCACACGTCGTGAGACGGATGGTCAGCAAGTATCCTGACTACACCATCGTCAACGCCGACAAGCTGACCTATGCAGGCAACCTTGGCAACCTTACCGGCCTGGAAAAAGCGCCCAACTACCAGTTCCGCAGGGTCGACATAGTTGACAAGGAGTCGGTCAACGCCCTCTTCAGGGAGTTCGGGTTTGACGGGGTTATACATCTTGCCGCCGAATCACATGTAGACAGGTCAATCACCTCACCCGATGAGTTCATCTATACAAACATTGTCGGCACGGTCAACCTGCTGACAGCATTCCGCAATACTGACCCCGGCCGGAATGTACGCAGACTCTTTTACCACATCTCAACTGACGAGGTATACGGCTCGCTTGAGCACAGCGGATACTTCACCGAGCAGACGGCATACGACCCGCGGAGTCCCTATTCAGCCTCAAAGGCAAGCTCGGACCACATGGTCAGAGCCTTCGGCAATACCTACGGCCTGCCCTGGGTGATCTCAAACTGTTCAAATAACTACGGCCCCAACCAGTTCCCCGAGAAACTCATACCATTGACAATCAATAATATAAAGACAGGAAGGCCAATCCCCGTTTACGGTAAGGGTGAGAATATAAGGGACTGGCTATATGTAGAGGATCATGCCTCGGCCATCGACCTCATCTTCCACGAGGGAAGGCCGGGAGAGACTTATAATGTGGGCGGCGACAACGAGTGGAAAAATATTGATCTCGTACGGCTGATGTGTCACATCATGGATGAAAAACTGGGAAAAGCCGTCGGCAGCTCGGAGAAGCTGATAACCTACGTCACTGACCGTGCCGGACATGACCTGAGGTATGCTATTGACAGCAGCAAACTGCAGAAGGAACTCGGCTGGAAGCCGTCGGTAACTTTTGAACAGGGACTGGCCATGACCGTCGACTGGTACCTGGCAAATGAGAAATGGCTTGAAACGATCATCTCCGGCGCCTACTCGAAGTATTACGAGGAGATGTACGGGCAGAGATAGGAGGCAGTAGGGAATAGGCAATAGGCAATAGTGAGAGTTTCTGCGTGCAGGCAAGATCTCATATTGCAGAAATACAATTCTTTATGGTCATCGGCCTGCCATTGCCAACACTACTGCCTACTGCCTACTGCCNNTACTGCCTACTGCCTATTGCCTGTATAGTTTCAACCGTCTGATCAGTTCATCCCCCAACTCGGACTTGGTCTTTATATGATCAAGGATGGCCAGGACCACGCTGTTCTTCTCAAAATCGCCCCTCACCTGCTCGAAATCGCGCTTTTTGACCTCATCATCACCGTCAATGCCAAAGCCGGTCATAGATGAGAGCGTGAACTCCTTGCGGGCATCTTCATAGAGCATCCTGTCGAGATCAACAACGCTCTTCTTCCACTTTTCTACGATGTTGATGATATCTGCAGCCGTCAGCTTTGCATTCGGCTTACCGGTCTCCCGTGGCAGACGCTCGTAGATCCAGCTCCACTCCATATCATAATAATGTTTGTGGATCTGTTCAAAGCTTCTGTTGATGGCATCGGCGTTCTTCATCTCCTTATTCTCTATTGAGACAAGCAACTCCTCTATCGATCTGAGCGGCGCAATCAGTCCTGCCATGTCAATCCAGTCGCCGGCTCCCTTATCAGATTCCGGTTTCATCCTCCTCCTGATATCGGCATCCGAGCTGAACTCCATTCCTTCCAGTCTTTTGATCACGGAGTTACCGATGAATTTATCTATTCCCATCTGGTACAGAGTGATGCCACGCTCGGCTGCCGAGCTTTTCATCTTCATCCTGTCAAAGGCGATGAAAGGCTCGCCGGGGTTATCGCTGAGCAGTTTATGCAGAAGCTCTCTTCCGTTCATCATCTTACCGACAGTGAACGGGCTCAGAAGGTTGTAGTTGATCTGGTCAATCTTCTTCGGGTCCTTGCGCATATCACGTTTCGGCCACTTCTGGGCATCACGGATTGTTCCCACGCTCCTGAGGTTTATTCCAGGGATAAGCTGAGACTCATAGTTCACCTCGGTAAGATATGAGAATGGAAACTGTGTGGTATCAACGTTATGGTAATGCCTCCCGACTACCAGGGTGAATGGCCCGATGCGCGAAGGCCACAGCACGTAGGAGTCAGAGGTGGTTTTTGATCCTCGCTCCATTATTCCCTGATGGATCGGACCCAGCTTGTACATGTGATTGCTCTGGTTTGATCCGCTGCCGGCGTTCATGAATGAGAAGATGCCGGCGATGAGGAGAGTTGATTTGTGGTGGGTTACGGTGTAAGGGCCTGCGAAGATGGAGCAGGCTTCGCCGTGGTATCCTCCGCAGTTTGAGAAGAAAAGTGAATTCTCTGCCGAATACTGTTTTGAAAGGGTGCACCCCTGTCCGATGAAGCATTTGTCAATCACGGCGGCGTCGTTCACCTTTGATCCGGAGCAGATGATGAAGTGATCCATGATCACATCATTACCGATGTAGACCGGGTCTTTGTAAGAGCTGTTCACTGATCCTTCAGCCAGCCTCGAGACGTCTTCTATCACCGCGCCGTATCCTATCTTCACGTTTTTAATGGTTCCGCACCCGGCAATATATGATCCGGAGCCTATCTCGCCGCGATCCGACTTTACGCTTTCGGCGTAATCGTCTATCAGCTTCTCTATCACCCCTATGACAGCAGGCCTGTGCCTGTAGAGGGTGATGATGTAGGCCATGTGTGATGACAGGCGGTCCCAAATCGGCACCTCCCTGCCGCCAGTCTCGTTAAGTACCGCCACGCGTGTGCCGTTGCCGAATGATGTGCGGCCCTCAGTGGAGATGTGACCGCAGTTCCTTATCACTACACCTTCACCGATGTCGTAATTGGCGATAAAGCCGGTGATGTCAGTGATTGTGACATTGTCGGCTATGGTGCAATTATGTATATGAGCGTTCCTGATCCCGTGCAACAGGGGAAGGCCGCATCTCTCACGCGCCACGCCGTTGAAGAACCCCAGCCTGACTATACCTGAGAAGGTAACGTTCTGGATCCTCTCGGCATTGAACGGGTCTTTCACAAATACGCTCTCCCAGGAATTGCTCCGGCAGCCCGCAGCCTCAAGGCCGCGGATTTCTCCTATACTCAGACTTCTGTAACCCTCAGCCATAATGCTCAGCTTTAATTTATTCCACAGTGACTGATTTTGCCAGGTTCCGTGGCTGATCGACGTCACATCCGCGAAGAACGGCAATATGATAAGAGAGAAGCTGCAGCGGAATCACTGCCAGCACCGGAGCAAAGACCGATATGGTATCAGGCACTTCCAACACATGATCTGCCATCGCGCTTATCACCTGGTCACCCTCCGTAACAACGGCTATCACCTGTCCCTTTCGTGCCTTGACCTCCTGTATATTGCTGACTATCTTGTCATAGGAGTTTTCCTTTGTGGCCACTACCACCACCGGCATATGCTCATCTATCAGGGCTATAGGGCCGTGCTTCATCTCCGCCGCCGGGTAGCCTTCTGCGTGTATATATGAGATCTCCTTGAGTTTCAGCGCCCCTTCCATTGCCACCGGGTAGAGCAGTCCCCTGCCCAGGTAGAGGGCGTTGGTTGAATCCTTGTATATTTTGGCCAGTGCAAGTGCCTGGTCATTAACCTTCAGTGCCTCCTCAACCTTGCCAGGGAGCGATACCAGTTCGCCTATCAGCC
>DCSU01000074.1 GCA_002325785.1 Bacteroidales bacterium UBA1458
TCACTGAGTATGTTCTGTTGCTGGGAAGCTGTGCCATCAGGATTGTAAATGGTGTATGCCGGGGTAAAACTGGTGGACTTGTTGTAGGATGCGTCAACACCGAAGCTTGTCCTGACTGTAAAAGACTCCAGAAAGCCGGCTTCGGCAAATATGTTTCCAACGCCTCTGATCCCTTTCCTGTAATCATTTGAATATGCCAGTTGCGCCAACGGGTTACCCACATTGTATACAACTGCAAAGGAGCCGTCAGCATAGTATGGCTCCAGTACCGGCTGAGCTCGGTAAACCGAATAGGTTACATTGGGTGCGTTCTGCTGGGTATATGGCGCAATGGTTACATTGTTCCCCAGCTTCAGGAAGGGGGTGAGATTATATGTGTTGTTGAGCTTTAGCGTAAGACGACTGTAGTTGGATTTGTCAATAATTCCGTCCTGCATAAAGGCTCCTATACCTACATAATATTGCGTCATCCTGGTGGCGCCGGTGACCGAAAGCTGGTGGTTTTGTATGGGTGCAATACCAAAAACCTGGTCCTGCCAGTCAGTATTAGGGACCAGATCTACGTTGTTGTACGATCCGGCTACTATCTCGTTTGAGATGATTGCAAACTCTCTGCCGCTCAGGAGATCTATCTTTTTTGCCAGATGCTGAATTCCAAACTCAGAATTGATATTAAAGCTTGCTTTTTCCTGCCCGATAGTCCCGGTCTTGGTAGTGATGATTATCACGCCGTTTGCGCCCCTTGATCCGTAAATGGCCGTGGCTGATGCATCCTTCAGAACCTCCATGGAGGAAATATCTGATGAATTGAGGAAGGAAATATCATCAAGGATGACACCGTCAACCACAAAAATCGGCGATGAATTATTAAATGTTCCCACGCCCCTTACTCTCACGGCAGCACCAGCTCCTGGCGCTCCGGAAGTACTTATGACCTGCACTCCCGTCACCCGTCCCTGGAGCCCCTGCTCAGGGTTCAGCGAGGTGATCTTCAACAGATCATCGGTCTTTACCGAACTCACTGCCCCGGTGAGGTCACTTTTCCTGACCGTACCATAACCTATCACCACCACCTCATCCATCAGCGTGGTCTCAGTAGCCAGCATCACATCTATCACTGTCCTGCTGCCAACAACGATTTCCTGATTAACCATCCCAACCATTGAAAAAACAATGGTATCCGATGGCGACGCACTCAACGTGTAAGTACCGTCAGAGTCAGACATGGTCCCCTTGAAGGTGTTCTTAACCAGCACTGAGACACCTGGGAGGGGTAAGTTCTGATCATCAACAATCGTCCCCTTTATTGGCACCTGGGCCGAAAGGGGGCCTGCAAACAGAAGGAATAGTAACAGAATGGAGAGTTTTTCTTTCATGGTGAGCAGATATTTTAACCAAATTATGAAGTATCTACTGTTAATTAACAAACCAAGCTGATGTTTGATTTTCTCATGAACAAAATTCTCTACCACCAGCACCTATACATTACCACAACAATAAGTAATATACAATTGTTTATCAATCATTTAAAAATTGAATATTCGCAAATGCATAAAGGAACGCCGAAGGCAGCGTTTCTCTCCGCGGACACAAAGGTTATTAATATGAGGGTATTGGGGATTACAAAATTCAAAGTATCTTTTATATAATTCCCACATATAAAGAAGCATAGACGGACAGGTTGTCCGTCTATGCTTAGATTGCCCCATGCGCATGGAGCTATTCCCGCGCAGAATTTGTAAATATCAGTTTTAGTACCCCAGCGTGAATTCTTTTTCGGTGGCTGGTACACCCTCCTTCATCCAGATCGGCATCGGTTCGCCCTTCAGGTAGTGATTGAAGAACTGCGCCATCCGCTTCTGGAAATCGACCCTGTTCGGGAACTTCTGTGCCCAGTGAGGCTCCCCGTTGTAATTCAGGAGCCATGCCGGTTTGCCCAGGCGACGCATCGCCACGAAGAATTCAATGCCCTGGTACCATGGCACTGCACCGTCCTGGTCATTCGCCATTATAAGTATGGGGGTCTCAATCTTGTCGACGGAGAAGAGAGGCGAGTTCTCCCAGTATAGGTGCGGAGCCTCCCATATTGATGCCCCGATGCGACTCTGCTGGTGCTCATACTGCATAGAGCGGTTGTTACCCGACTCCCAGCGTATACCCCCGTAGGCGCTGTACATATTTACAACAGGAGCTCCTGATTCAATAGCCGCAAAAAGGTTGGTGCGCGTAGCCAGGTATGCGACCTGGTATCCACCCCAGCTGTGACCCTGGGCCCCAATATGCTTCTCATCAACAAATCCCTGTCCAATCAGTGACATGATTCCCGGCATAACACAATTGTATGCACTCTGTCCGGGATAACCGTCAATATATGTGACATCAGGATTGAAAATCAGGTAACCGTTACTGGTATAGTAATGATAGTCGATGGTTGACCTGCCCGGCTCCGGAATCCGATGCCTGAACAGTTCAGTGGAACTCTTCTCGTAGAAATTGACAATCATGGGATACTTACGGGCAGGATCAAAACCCTCGGGCTTGTAAAGAAGCCCCTCGAGCTCACGTCCGTCCAGTGATGTCCATTTGACCACCTCGGCCGTTCCCCATAGATAATCCTTTTGCTGCGGGTTGGCATCGGTGAGTCTCTTCTCTGAGCTGAACGAGAGGTCTGACAGCAGATAGTCAGGGAAAAGGCCGAAGTTTTCCTTTGCAAAGATCACCGCCTGGCTCTTCTTTGCCTTTATGGGGTTACCCAGGCTGAAATTGCCTCCGTAAAGCCTCAGGGGATTCTCTTTCTTCCTGATGTCCAATGAGTAGAAGGCTTCTGCCCTGGTCGTCTCATTGACTCCGGTAAGATACTGCTTCTCCGAGGGGTCAATGAAATCATTCTCCTGGTCAAAGTCCAACAGCCTGTACCTGATACCTTCGCTCCTTCCGTTACCGGTGACATTCAGCGGGGCTCTTCCGGTTGCCGGGTCGAGCGACCAGATGTCATACCTGTCTGATACCAGGAACGCTTTATCATCTTTCAGCCATCCGGCCTGCGGGTATGACCCCGGAAGGTCCGGTACATCATTCTCCTCATCCCAGACTGTCAGTGTTGCAGGAGTGGTAAGCCTCAACTCCCGTCCTGCGGCAATATCATATGAGTACCATGAGCTGTCTGCCCCCTGGTACCAGTAAAGATACTTTCCGGCCGGGGAGAAACGTACCCTTGCCCTGAGCTTCTCCTTTATCATCGTGGCTTCACCGGTCATTACGTCTACAAGCCAAATATCGGCACCGGCACTACCCCTCCACATTGACTCAAGCTCATAAGGCAGTGTAGAGACAGCAACAGCCTTTGGCCCGTCAGCCTTATCCGGTAACTGAATGTCAGGCATCTCCGAAGTGGCCAGCTGTACGGTCTTCTTACGGTCGGTGTGATATACAGCCATATAAGTCTTTTTGAGATCACGCGGCTTGCTGTTAACCTGAACTGTATGGAGTCTTCCTTCAGCCCAGTGCCATATATCCACCACAGCGCGGTCCTCATCGAGAACCGTCGTGTCCTTTAGCTTGTATGCCGGGGAGGTGCCGAAGAAAAGCCTCGGATTGTTCTCCCCGAAAGTCAGTCGTGCATTCTCATTGATAACCCATCCGTCGGGGACACCCTCTGTCCCGGGCGCGGCTGCCACTGCTGCCAGTCCCTTTCCGTCCCAATAACACAGTGAATATGTATTCCCGGCCTTGTCCTTCTCATCAAAACTAAGGATGAATGCAGCCCTCTCTCCTTTCTTATCAATGGATAGCTGCTTATACTTTGCCTTGCCGGCATAAAGAACGCTCTTCTCACCCTTTTTCAGGTCAATTATGAATACCCCCGGCTCCAATTCTTTGTCATCACCGGTGGTAGTATACATTAATTTCTCCGACTCCTCTGCAAACAGATATTCCGTGACGAACCTAACAGAGTCGGTCATTCCTGTGTCCAGGTTACGGTAAAAGAGGGTGTAGCCGTTATCAGCGGACTCGCTCTTAGGCTTTTTGCCGTTCTCTTTAGCGCCTTCCTTTGCGGTCTCAATGACGGTTTCGTTACCAGCTTCCTTCCCAGCCTCCGGGGCTCTTTCCCCGGCATTTTCCCTTGAAGCCTCCCCGGTCTTACCGGCCGTATCCTTCGGAGCTGCACTCTTTTCCTTCAGAGGTTCGGTCTGCCATGCAATCCAGCCGGCCCATTTTGCAGGTGCCTTAAAGGACTTCAGTCTTACAATTGTGTCCGCCACACCCGTCCCCACATTGTAGATACCAAGCTTGTCAAGTGGCATATCCTCCTTCTTGGCCTTTTTAAGTTTCAGGGCCCTGACCTCATCTGCCGGAGGTTTGATGGTAAAAAACAGAAAACGCGAGTCAGATGCAACAGTGACACCTGTGGCATAATTAAATGTTGCTTTAAGCCTGGCATTGCCGTCATATAGTGTTACAACAGGATCACCCTCTGACGGTTCGGTTTTGAATGCCACCATGGATCCGTCATCAGAGATCACCCTCTCAGTGATTCGGTTCCAGGTTGTCAGGTCATCAATAGTCATCGCCTTCTTGCCCTGAGGGGTCACCTGAGGGGAAAGCAGCAATACTATAAGCAATACAATATTTCTTTTCATCACAGGGAGATTTTGGTTAAGCGCTTAAAAATAACATTTTCTGCCGGTTGAAAAGATGTTTTACAATCACCGTCGCTACTTTCCGCAGGCAGTCGCACCGGCCCTCACAACGGGTTGTTTTATGTCCGGCATTTTACCTATTTTTGAACTGCAGGTCAGGAGCTAATTCAATATTGCATGAATTGATTGCAACCGCTTACATTCCCGTTGGATGAAAAGCGTCTGCATCAGGCAGACTGAGACAGCTGTACCGATATGACGAGAAAGATAAAATTGCTTAGCCTGTTAGCCACTATCATTGTGCTGGCCACCTTATCCCCGGGAGCAGCAGCACAGGGAACAGTTGTCACAGGCATGATCATGGATAACCGCCAGGTGCCTATCGTCGGCGCCACTGTATGCCAGATCAATACCGCAAACTGCACTGCTGCTGATATTAACGGAATATTTCATATTCTTCTGGAAACAGGCAAAGAGATGAACCTGCAGGTCAAATGCCTTGGATTTAACCCTGTAGAGGTCATCATAGACGAATCAACTACATTCCCGGTGAAGATTACAATGAGTTCCATGTATGTCCCGGAAGATTTCTATGTGACCGACAATCTCAGCAATGACGGGACCCGCGCTGCAATGAGGTCATCGCTGAGCCTTAATGCGGTATTCACTGACTTTGCCGAGTTTACCTCCGACCTCGGGGCACACAACACTGACCTGATGGATTATTTCTCTGTCATCGGGCCGGAGCTTGGAGTAACAGTCTCAAGGCTCTATTTCGGATTCGGGCTCGGAATGGGTTACAACTACAAGGATGACTATGACACGCTCATCATTGACCTTAAGAACACATCATACAGGCTTACCCTGGGGTATGACCTTGTCAGCTCACGGAGGGTCCGGCTCACACCACTCATCTCAGTCAGATGGTTGAAATACAGGCTTATGAACTACCCGGGCGATCGCAAGATAACACTTACCAATTATCTCTCAGAGCGGGATATTGACATCAGGTTCAACCAGGCCATTGCTATAGCCGGACTGAACATGGAATACATAATGTACTCAGCCGCACCTGGCCGGGGCGACTACTGGTCAATAGGTGCTGAAGGAGGTTATGCAGTAAAACTGAACCGGACTCCATGGGTCTATTCGAAGGGAAACCGGCTTATGACGGACAGGCAGATAGGACTGAACCATTTCACGGTGGGACTGGGTGTTTCGTACTATACAATTTTCAGGTAAGCCTGAACCAACTATGATCAACCTAAACAATGAAAAATATGAATTATAGAAAACTGGGGAAGACAGGTTTTGAGGTATCGGAGATATCACTTGGAACATGGCAGGTGGGTGGCAAATGGGGATCAAAGTTCGATCACTCGCTGGCTGACTCAATTATTCGTGAGGCCATTGACCGGGGCGTCAACTTCATTGACACGGCGGACGTCTACTCCGACGGCGAAAGTGAAAAGGCTGTCGGGAATGCAGTCAGGGCATCAGGTGCAAAAGTTCGTATAGCAACCAAGTGCGGCAGGAAGATAAGCCCTCACGTCAACAAGGGATATACTCCCGCTGTCCTCAGGGAATATGTTGAAGACTCTCTTAAAAGGATCGGGACGGATTGTCTGGACCTGATTCAGCTGCATTGTCCGCCAACGGAAGTCTATTACAGGCCTGAGATCTTTGGCGAGTTCGGGAAACTGAAGGATGAAGGGAAGATCCTCAACCTCGGTGTAAGTGTTGAGAAGGTGGAGGAGGCAATCAAAGCCATCGAGTTTGATAACGTCACCACGATTCAGATCATATATAATATTTTCCGCCAGCGGCCTCATGAGAGGTTCTTTGGCATGGCAAAGGAGAAGAATGTAGGTCTGATCATCCGTGTGCCATTGGCCAGCGGTCTGCTCT
>DCSU01000109.1:0-22009 GCA_002325785.1 Bacteroidales bacterium UBA1458
CACATAGTTGATACCATAGCAAAGATTGTTGACACCTCTGCAATCACTATGATGGTAATTCTTGCCGGGATAGTGGCCGCAATACTATGGAACCTTCTGACCTGGTACCTGGGTATTCCCTCAAGTTCGTCTCATACACTGGTGGGAGGATTTGCCGGTGCAGCGATAGCCTACACAGGCTGGGATGTGGTGCATACAGGAAAGATCGCCGTCATTGCTGCATTTATCTTTCTTGCCCCCCTGCTTGGCATGTTCATGTCATACCTTCTCTCCATACTTTTGCTCTGGATCAGCCGCAGGGGAAATCCCTTCCGGCTTGAGAAGAGGTTCAAGGGTTTCCAGCTGCTTTCATCAGCTCTCTTCAGTCTCGGGCATGGTGGCAATGACGCTCAGAAGGTGATGGGAATCATCGCTGCGGCTCTCATGGTTTTTTTCCATGGAGCAGACGAGGTACCTCACTGGGCTCAGATAGAGATGTTGAACGGCAAGGTGCACGATATTCCGCACTGGATAGTGCTGGGGTGTTATTCGGCAATTGCTTTCGGCACACTGATCGGCGGATGGCGGATAGTCAAGACCATGGGATCAAAGATCACCAAGCTGACTCCCTTTGAGGGCGTGGCTGCGGAGACAGCCGGAGCTATTCTGCTCTTCGGTACAGAGGCCTTTGGTATCCCTGTTAGTACCACCCATACCATTACCGGGGCTATCATGGGTGTAGGGCTGACAAAAAGGGTTACGGCGGTAAGGTGGGGCGTGACAATCAACCTGCTCTATGCCTGGATTCTGACCATCCCTGTTTCGATGCTTCTGGCTGCAGGGATCTATCATCTCCTCTCCTTTATTACCGGCATCAGTTAGTGAGTTGGCTTAGTCTTTCAGATCACCGCTTTATCCCATGAGGGAAGGATTTGTTTTTTAAACTCCTCCTTTTCTCTAATGAGTGTCTCCATATCAAGGCCGATTGATTTCTGTGCACTGGCTTTGGATGAGAGGTCAGGCATCATAACCTTGTCAATGCCTTTGCCGGTCAGAATTGAGGCAAGTTCTATTCTTGCCTCCAGCGCCTTGATTATCCCGTTGCTCAGGATGGAAGCCACCTCGAGAGGTGCGTGGAATGATCCTCCGTGACTGGCGGCGCAGAAATCCCATCTCCACTGTGCCTGGCGTATGAGGTCCAGGGATGGTTTCATTGAAGCCTCATCCGTGCCTGCATCCCAGGCTGCTTTTGCTTCATAGTGTGCAGATACCAGCACCTCTTCAAGGTAATTTCTCAGTGCGGCTATCTTGTCTTGCCGCTCATACACATTGTTTCTTAGTTCTTCTTCGCTCTGCCGGTGACACACCGCGCAGGTTGACGAGATCATGTTCAGCGGGCTTTGGACGTGATGGCTGGTATATTTGACGCCGCCTTCTGCGATGTAGGGCATGTGGCAGTCGGCGCAAGCCACACCCCGCTGTCCGTGAATGCCGGCCTGAAATAGTTCATAATCAGGGTGCTGAGCCTTTAGCATGGGGGTACGGCTGACAGAGTGGGTCCAGTCTGAGAAGCTGTAGCTGTCATAATAGCTCTCAATATCATCGGCCGTCATGCCCTTATCCCAGGGGAAGGTGAGGTATTTGCCCTCACCCTTGAAATAATATTCAACATGACACTGGGCACACACCAGGCTTCGCATCTCCTGGTGACCTGCTTTGCTTATATCCTTACCCTGTCTTTCAAAGGCCTCCCTGAGTGCAGGCCGGGTGATGGTGAGGGTCATGTTTTCAGGATTATGGCAGTCGGCACACCCGATGGTGTTGGTTATCTCCGGTCCCATGGAAGCCCATGAGGCCTTGTAGAAGCTTTCAGCACCCATATTGTCAATCATACGGGGTACGTCGGGGCTCTTGCATGCCCAGCAGGTAGCTGGCTGAGGACCGGCTTCCGGGGTCATAGGAGCCCCGGTGCGGAGAGTGTTTCTGTTATCCTCAACCGCCCAGTAGTGACCACGCGCCTGCGAGTAATCCTTAGAGAACGAATACCCTGCCCACAGGATGACCAGCTCAGGATCGGTGGCCAGAATGTCCAACGACTTGTTGCCTGCATGTTTGCTGCGGAAAGAGGTGTCAGCCGTAGACAGCCAGCTCTGGTACTCGCGCGGATAAAATTTGCCCCAGACGCTGTTATCTGTCTCAAAGGGCTTCAGATCTGTGGGTGGCCTGTAAGCATACCTTGCCTCACTGCGTCTCTCAACTATTGAAGAGGCGAGTATCCCGAGCAGGAAGACTACTGCCACTGTGGCCAGGAAGAGGAGCCAGCCGGACCATGGGTTTCTTGAGATAAAGTCCTTGATTGACATAGGTTATGTTGTTTTTTATAAATTCTCTTTTAGGGTGGGAGTGATGGCAAATTGGGTTGACGAGATACTATTAATTCTGTCATGAGGGGTATACCGGTGACATTCAAGGCATTGCCGGTCACGTCTGCCGGCCATAGCCTCCCAGGGCATGCCCGGGCCATCACTGAAGAGGGAGGCGTGACATCGCAGGCAGTTTTCCTGTACCACTCTCTTGCCTGCTTCCCTGATATATATAGACTGGGGTTCCTTGCGAAGGGAAAAGATTGTTGAGTGCCGGAGCCCGTCGCTGGCCTTGAAGTAATATTTCCTTAAGAAACTGTCATGGGGCACATGGCAGGCATTGCAGTCCGTGACACTACGGTGGGCACTGTGTGACCATGTGGCAAACTGAGGGGTCATGATGTGGCAGTTGATGCACACCCGTGGGTCATCGGAGAGGTAGGAGGTGGCATTGGAAATCTTCAGGAGATAAAAGAATAGTCCTGTAAAGGCTCCGAGGATAATTATAACAGGGATCCTCCAGCGTGCCGGAGGAGTAAAAAAAGAGATCAGCTTATGCGGTCTGCTCATAGCAGTTGCCTGTTACCGGTCATGGTTAAGATATTAAATCTTCCTTCCGGGGCCGGACCCGGAAAGGCTATGTAAAGCTTATAAAGCAAAGGGCGACAAGGGCTGTGCCGTACCTTTTGTCAATTGTCAGAGACTCCCTTATTACCGTTGGTTCTCCAAGGTAATACTGGACAAAGGTTCTGTCATGGAGATCATGAAGTACGGTGTAAAGCCTCTCCTCCAGGGCTTCCATATCAAAGTAACCGGCGAGTTCAGCGACAAGGCCGCCTACTTTCTCCTCGCAGGTGTCATCCTTGTACATCCATGCGAAGATGATCCCTGCAGAGACATGTTCTCCGTAGTAGCCGTTGGCCACAGCCATTATCGAACAGAGCTCTGACCCGTACGGGGGCATGTCAACCTCATCAAGAGTCATCAGCTTAGCGGTGGCAGGCAGCACTGAGGAGTAGTTCATAATATTATACTCTGATATGCCTGCATCATGCAACGCCATGTGATATGATCCGGGATGAATTGCATATTCGCTGCATCCCGAGCCCTGTGTTACAAAAAATTCATTGGGAATCCTGTTGTGGGTAACTTTAACCATCTTTCCTGTCAATAATTAGAATTAAGTCCGGTATAATCCGGTTCAGGCAAATATACCTAAAATTAAAAATATCAAGCAACAGCTGCCCTGATAATTCATATTCTACCCGGTGCCAGAACCGGAGGTGAACATTTTCCTCCTACATTCCTTGCAGGAAGGTCAGGCAAAAACCGACTGTTGTCAGGAATCAAAAAATAGTTTTAATTTTACTCAACCAGTCCCATGAAAGGACTTGTTGTAAGGTTTTATTGATCTACGATAAATGTCAATTTTTTCATACCTGTTCATATTGGCTGGCAAAAATAGGAAAATCACTGCCATGGTCCTGTTGTTTATCCCGGCGCTCAGCCTCTCCGGTCAGTTTAAATCCATTGGAGTTCCTGAAATATGGAATATCGAAAGGGGTGAATACAGAGGCGGTACTCAGAACTGGAATATTGTGGATGATGAACAGGGGAATATCTATGTTGCCAATAATAACGGGATACTGAAATTTGATGGTGAAGACTGGGAGACTTTCCCTGCATCAAATAATTCAATAGTAAGGTCGCTTGCATACGGTGCCGATAAAAAGGTGTATGTGGGAGCATACAATGAAATTGGAGTGCTTGAAAAATCGGATAGGACTGGAATCAGATATTATTCATTAAATCATCTTATTCCGGAAGATGCAAGGAATTTTGACGATGTCTGGAATATTTACCAGACAAGGTTCGGAGTGGTTTTCCAGAGCTTCGAGTCTATTTTTATTTATAGAGACAGTGCCATTCAGGTAATTAAGCCAAAGGAAAGATTTGGCAATTCATTTTATGTTAACAATGACTATTATGTGGTTGAAGCCGGGGTTGGCCTCAGGATTCTGATTAATGACACTCTTCGGACTGTCAATGATGATCTTTTATTTACCCGCGATGAAATTAATTCACTTATACCTTTTAACGCGAACGACCTGCTGATCGGAACAATGAACAACGGGTTGTATATTCTCTCTGATCAGAAATTGCGACGCTGGGATACTGAAATTACCTGGGAGCTTATAAAATCAAAGCTTTATTGCGGTTCTGTACAAAACGATACTTATCTGTTTGGCACCATCAAGAGTGGATTATTTGTGGTTAATGAGAGAGGGGAGATACTGGAGCAACTGAGCCGGTCAAATGGTTTGCAGAATAACACCGTCTTGTCACTGTTTGTCGATCGTCAGAATAATGTCTGGCTGGGACTTGATATTGGAATTGATTTCCTGAAAACAAGTCTTCCCACCTCTGTAATCAATGATAATTTCAACATTGCTTCCACCTACGCAACTGCTATCTATAAAGACAGGCTGTATATCGGTACCAATCAGGGTTTGTTCACAAAAGAACTTGGCAAGCTCAGAAGCCACATTAATATTAAGTATGACCTGGTGGAAGGCATGGAAGGGCAGGTATGGAATCTTACAGTTACAGACGGACAGTTGCTATGCGGGCATCACAACGGAGCCTATTCGATTAACGGATTACAATCAAAACAGCTTACTAATACCAGGGGGGTCTGGAACTTCAAAAACATTCCGGGTTATGAAAACCTGCTTATCAGTGGCACTTATGACGGGTTTATAACTTTCGTTAAAGGTGGAGATGGACGCTGGCAGTTCAGGAACAAGGTTGAGGGATTTGACGTTTCATCAAAGGATTTAATAATAAGCGATGATAACTCGCTATGGATGAGCCACGGATACCTGGGATTATATCATATTCAGCTAAATGAAAGCCTTGATAGTGTTATTTCGGTAAAACGGTACAATGGCTCCAATAACCTCCCCCCGGAATTACCTTATTTTTTGCACGAATCAGGAGGTGTTTTTTTCATCTCCACCAATCACGGTATATACCAGTTTGACGAGGAGAGTGAGCTTTTCTACAAACCTGACGAATTGAACATTTTTTTTGGCGATTTGGAGCTGCTGTATCTGCTAAAAGAAGATTTCAATCGGAATATGTGGTACTCTGCCAGGAAGGGAATGGGCGTATTCCGTCTTCTGGAGGATGGAACTTATACAAATATTTCCACACCTTTTCTTGACCTGAACAGTGCAAGGGTTTCACCCTTTGACAACATATTTATTCAGGATCAGGGTAATATCTACATTGGCACTCAGAAGGGCCTGGTTCACTATGATCCGTCGATCTATAAGAACTACTTTGACGAAATGCACGTATATATCAACCGGGTTAACATCTCTTCAAAGCGGGAAGATTCATTATGGTTCTATTCCGGCAATTCTCACATTGATAAACGGGAGCTTAAAGACAATTTCGCATTACCCCATGCCTGGAACAATTTATCATTCAGGTTCAATTCGCCGGATATGGAGAATGCCGGTCATATTGAATATAGTTACCACCTGGGCAATTTTGATGACAACTGGTCAGAATGGACTACCATAAACATGAAAGAGTACACCAATCTGCGCGAAGGAGACTACTGTTTCGAGGTGCATGCAAGGAACATATATAATAATATCAGCTCTACTGATAAATTTTGTTTCACTGTCGAACCTCCCTTCTCCAGGTCATATAAAGCACTGATAATCTATTTTATCTTACTGTCAGCTCTAATTCTGACCTCACTATATTTTTATTTTCGGAGAATTGAAAAGATAAGGTTACAGGAAAAGAATAAGCAGATCAATGCCTTCAGAAAGACAGAACAAACACTTGAGGAACAGA
Source organism: Bacteroidales bacterium UBA1458 (assembly GCA_002325785.1). Classification (GTDB taxonomy): domain Bacteria; phylum Bacteroidota; class Bacteroidia; order Bacteroidales; family VadinHA17; genus SR-FBR-E99. The sequence continues at coordinate 6,216 of DCSU01000109.1, forward strand.
AACTGGCAGCAGAAAAGGAGATAATGCAGCTCAGAAATGAAAGTCTGCAGTCTGACATGAAACATAAGAACAAAGAGCTTGCTACATCTACTTTCCATATCATTCAGAAGAATAAATTTCTCAATTCCTTAAAACAGGAGTTGTCAACCATGATACAGGGAACAAAAAATGATGTCATTGTCAGTGACCTGAAAAGAATTATCCGAAAAATCGATCGGGATATCCAAAATGAGAAGAACTGGGAGGTTTTTGATCGTTATTTTGACGAGGTACACCAGGAATTTCATTCCCGCTTAAAAAAATTACATCCGGAATTGACACCGGGTGAATTAAGGCTTTGCAGTTACTTGAGGATGAATGTTTCGACGAAAGAGATTGCGCCCCTTATGAACATTTCATTCCGGGGAGTAGAGATTAGCAGATACCGCCTGAGAAAGAAATTGAAACTTGATAGAAGTGTCAATGTCACTGACTATCTGATGCAAATCTGAATTCCGTACCTGTGGGATAAATCCATCGGGATTCGGTGTTGCCCGGTGCAGGTTGAGGGAATTTCTCACACTGATGTATACAATCAATGAACGTGAAGCGTCGATTCAGGACGGTAATCGCTTTAATGTAATGAATGTCAAATATATGCAATATTCATGATGTGGCATTGATGTATTCATTAAATTCATTTGATGTATTTTTCTTTCCGTGAACAAAGTAGTTATGTTACAAGTTTCAGGTTAATTGTGCTGTTATTTTATGTTTTCCATGACCATTTCATTGACCGGTGGCAACCTTCAATGAACTTACAGTTAACTGATCAACTTAAATCTGTTATATCATGAAAAAAAATCTTCTGAATCTGCGATTATTGCTTCTCTTAATTACATTGTCGACAGTCTTGAATGCCCAGGTTGATCGTGTATCCGTTGCGAAAACTGATGATGGAATGAAATTAGTTGTCAATGGGGCGGATTTCATGATCAACGGCATGAACTGGGATTACTTTCCGATAGGCACCACTGTTACGTACAGTCTGTGGAAACAGCCTGATGACATCATCAAAACTGCACTTGATGCAGAGATGTCCATGCTGAAGAATATGGGTGTTAATACTGTGCGTCAGTATACCGGTGTGCCTGCAAAATGGATTACTTATATCCATGAAAAGTACGGTATTTATACCCTGCTCAACCATTCGTTCGGGAGGTATGGACTTACTCTGAATGGCAAGTGGGTTCCTAATACTGAATATTCTGATCCGCTTGTTCGAGAGTTGCTTCTTTCCGAAGTGAAGGCGATGGTCAGCGAGTATAAGGATACACCCGGTCTGCTGATGTTTCTGCTGGGGAATGAAAACAACTACGGCCTCTTCTGGGAGGGCGCTGAGACCGAAGATATTCCGTTAGAAGACAGGAAATCAACGGCCCGGGCTACTCATTTATATAAGCTCTTTAACGAAGCTGTAGTTGTGATGAAGGATATTGATTCATCACATCCCGTTGCGATCTGCAATGGCGACCTGCTGTTCCTCGATATCATTGCTGATGAATGCAGGGATGTTGAGATTTTTGGGGTGAATATGTACAGGGGAGCATCTTTTGGTGATGCTTTCCAGAGAGTTAAGGATGTACTGAACCTTCCGATCATGTTCACGGAATTTGGCGCGGATGCATTCAACACCGTTGAAAATGCTGAAGATCAGCAGCCTCAGGCTTATTACATGGTAAACAACTGGAAGGAGATTTACGAGAATGCTGCAGGTTTGGGAAAAGCCGGTAACTCCATTGGGGGCTTTACCTTCCAGTTTAGTGACGGCTGGTGGAAGTTTGGGCAGACAACAAACCTAAGTGTTCAGGATAACAATGCCTCCTGGTCAAACGGTGGTTATTTACATGATTTTGTTGCTGGTGAAAACAATATGAACGAGGAGTGGTTCGGTATCTGCGCCAAGGGTCCGACGAATGAACGGGGCCTTTATCAGCTCTACCCTCGTGCTGCATATTATGCACTTAAGGAGGTGCATCTTCTAAATCCGTATACTGATGGCGTTTCTCTCAATTCAATAGATACCCATTTTGCCGGCATAGAACTCAGCAGTGCTGTCCTTCAGGCGAGAGGCGATAACGCAGCGCTTGTTGGTGAGCAGCTGAAAAAGGTCCGGATCAGTGGTCTGAGGGCTGAAATCTCTACATTCAGTACCGGCGGTGACCGGATATCAACACCGGTTGACCCTGTGCCGGGAGCTTTGAAATATCCTGATCAACTTGGGTTTGATCATATGCAGTCGTTTTATATTGATGTGGAAGCAAATCCTGCCCCGAATCTCCGTGGAAAAGTTGCTGTAAATGTCCTCGGCAATATTGCAGAGAATCCTATTGATGAAATTTTCTATGAGAACAGGGGCCGTCCCCGCGAGGTGAATACAGATGATGGCAATCTGATGTTGTCAGCATTGAACCGGGTTAAAGTGTACAGCGCTGAATTTACCTGGAACAGCAAGTTGTTTGACCTGACAAGTTTTTACCGCACAGGCCATTATCACTGGGGTTACGAGGGTGACTTCTTCGGGTTGTATCCGGAAGCCAATTACGGTCCGAATATGGACATTTATAACGGTGAAGCACCTTTCGGCTTTGAAATTGACGGTAAAAGGTCGCTGAATGGGCTAAAAGTAGCTTTCGGACCGGAACTCTGGTGGGGAGCCAATCCTGCAGTACTGGCCAAATATAGCAGGAAGGTTGCCGGATTTGACCTGACCGGCATCTATCATGAGGATCTTGATGAGCAGGCACCGGCGGTGAGTTCTTTTGCCATACCCTCTCCGCCAACACGAAGGGCCACTCTGCACATTAAAAGGCAAATGGGACCTGTTGGTATTGAACTTGGCGGCATATGGGCCGGTCAGCCAAGAGTGGGTGAGACTTTCCAGTTAGTTGAAGGTGAGACTGGAGACTATACCGTGTATGAAGATAAAATTACTTCTAATGACACCTGGGGTGGCAAGGCCAAACTGACACTGTCTGCCGGACCGGTCAACTGGTATGCCCAGGGAGCCGCCATGGGATTAGTAGCCGGTGGCGGTGCTGACTACACCAAGACTTTCACTGGTTGGAGGCTCAAGGACAGCGGAAGCGGAAACCAGTTTAACTTTCTTACCGGCCTGACCGTGCTTGTCGGTGACTTTCAATTTGCTCCTAACTTTCTGTGGCAGAAGCCGGTTATTGGCCCGGTGCCAGGAGATGTACCTGCGCCCGGAAGAGCAAGAAATATACTTGATGATCCCTTCGCTGTGAGACAGAACAGGGAGACGGTGGCAGGAGAATTCCTTATTACTTACGACCCTACACCGGGAACCTGGATGTACGAATGGGATAATGATGAGGCTGAAGATGCTCCTTTTGCAATGAGCGCCGGGGTAGTATACCGCCACCATCCGACAACACAGGATGCTTCAATTGGTATTATGGCTGATGGAAGGGCAACTTTTGCATTCGCCGGAGCTCCGCCTGCCCGCGACCTGTGGGAAGCTTATGCACGGATAGTATCAAAGGCAAATCCAAACCTGGGATTGATTGCCAATCTCTTTGCCGGGGAGGCTGAATCAAATGGCAGCGACGCACGACTGATTAAGCGCTATGGAGGTGACCTCAGGATGATTTACAAAAAGACCAAATTGATTTCAATGGTTAAGGTCAACGATTGGGGTCCTTACGACTATCACCGCGATTTCAACCTCACATACCCTCTCCAGATAAAAGCTGACCTGTCAACTTCGGTCGAAAAGCCCAAGTGGGTAGACCTGCCTCAGACCCGGATCGGAATACGATTTAACTGGCGTTCTCTTGACCAGTATTCTCCCCGCTACTGTCCAACCAAAAATATAGACGTAAACGGAGACATGGTCTGTGATCCCACAGTGCCTGGCTATCCACGAGGTAATGAATGGGAAATCAGGACTTACTTACATTTTAACATAGGCATGTAACCGTAATTAAATGGAGACTAAAATGAAAAACCGAAAATATAATTGGGCAACTATTGCCCTGATAACTGCCATGGTACTTGCAGGCTCCGGAAGCTGCACGAGAGATTATGAAGAACTGGAGCTGGCTTCTTACCCAACCACGCCTGAAGTGTTTATTGATGGTTTCAGTGCTGGCTTAAACTATGCGGCGTTTGGTGGTTCCAAAGTGACCGCTTTTGATGTGGATAAGAATGAGAAATATGAAGGAGCAGCATCAATGAAATTTGAAGTTCCTGATTATGAGGATCCTGAGGGCGCTTATGCAGGAGGAACATACTTCACCACAGTAGGACGTGACCTCTCTGGATATGACGCATTAACTTTCTGGGCTAAGGCATCAAAATCAGCAACTATTGACCTTGTAGGTTTTGGCAATGATCTTGGTGAATCAAAGTACCAGGTCTCTTTACAAAATGTTGCTTTGAATTCAAACTGGAAGAAATTTATTATCCCTATCCCTGATCCCTCCAGACTAACTAAAGAGAGGGGGATGTTCTTCTATTCGGAAGGTCCTGAAGATGGAAAGGGTTATACATTCTGGATAGATGAAGTGAAGTTTGAAAAACTTGGTACCATTGCTCACCGAAAGCCAATTATACTCGATGGCAATGATAAAGTTGAATCAGCTGTAAACGGATTGAAGTTTCCTGTTGGAGGACTGAAAGTATCTTTTAATCTGCCAACCGGAATTGACCAGACAGTTATTGCAGCACCTGCATATTTTTCATTTGTCTCTTCAAATGCAGGGGTGGCAAGTGTGGATGCAGCAGGATTGGTCTCTGTCCTGAGTGAAGGAACAGCAGTTATTACTGCTACCTCCGGCGGCGAGGAGGCTGAGGGTTCTCTCACTGTTCAGTCCTCAGGGGATTTTACTCACGCCCCGGTTCCCACAGCAGCTCAGGAGGATGTTATTTCTATCTTCAGCAATCAGTACGTAAATGTACCGGTAGATTTTTATAATGGTTACTGGCAACCCTACCAGACTACCACTTCGGCAGATTTCACAGTTGACGGTGATGCTGTATTGGTATATAACAATTTCAATTTTGTGGGTATTCAGTTTACATCACCAACAATAAATGCTACCACTATGACGCACCTCCATATGGACTTATGGATTCCAAATGAGGTCGCCCCTGGAGATAAACTGGCAGTAAAGCTGGTAGATATGGGACCTGACGGAGCCCTTGATGGTACTGACCCGACGCTTGTATATGAAGTTCCAGGCCCTTTGGCCTCTCAGAGCTGGATAAGTGTTGATATTGCCCTCTCTGGTTTATCATCCCGTAGCAAGCTGGCTCAGATTATCCTTGAACGTATTGGATCATCGCTGACGGGCTTTTACCTGGATAACATATATTTACACGGCAATGGAGGAGGCACGGTTGCGCCCACAGAAGCTGCTCCGACACCTCAGGTCAGGGATGCAGCCGATGTGATCTCTATTTACAGTGATGCATACGCTAATCTGGCAGGTACCGATTACCCTGACTGGGGACAGGCTACAGTTGTTTCTGATGTGCAGGTTGCTGGAAATAATACCCTGAAATTTACGGGATTGAATTACCAGGGAATTCAACTGGCATCTAGTCAAAATGTTACAAGCATGGGGTATTTGCATCTGGACTTCTGGACTGTAAGTTCCGCAGAATTCAAAGTTTCCCTGATAAGTACCGGACCAGTGGAAAAGGCCTATTCACTCATTGTTCCTACAACAGGATGGACAAGCGTTGATATTCCTCTGACTGCTTTCTCTCCGGTTAATCTTGCCGATATCATACAACTGAAGTTCGACGGTAATGGTGATATATACCTTGATAACTTATATTTCTATACTTCCGGAGGTGGTACAGCAGATATGCCTTCGGTGGCCGCTCCCGTACCACCGGCAAGAGATGCTGCTGATGTAATCTCTCTATTCAGTAACGCGTATACCAATAAAACTGTCAATAGCTGGTCAGCTGCCTGGGATGATTCAGATGTCTCAGATCTGCAGATATCAGGTAATGACGTAAAGAAATATACATTTACGAATTTTGCCGGCATTGACTTTAGCAGTAATAAGTTTGATGCCTCAGGAATGACACATTTCCATATAGATATTTGGACTCCTGATGAAGTAATGTCCAAATCACTTTCAATAAAGAATGTTGATTTCGGAGGCACAGCTGCCGAGGTTACAAGTCATATACTCACAGTTGTTCATACTGCCAGTGGAGATATTCCTGCGCTGGCAAAGGGATCATGGGTTTCTATAGATGTTCCGATTACAGCCTTTACCGGAAACCTGACGAGGTCAGACCTGGCACAGATGGTACTTACCTGCAATCTGAGGACTCTTTATATTGATAACATTTATTTCTACAAATCGGGCGGTGGCACAGCTACAGAGCCAACAGCTGCTGCACCGACGCCAACACGGGATGCAGCAAGTGTTATATCGATGTTCAGCGGGGCCTACACCAACGTGACTGTAGATACCTGGAAGACCGACTGGTCTGCAGCAACCTATGAAGAAGTATCAGTTGCCGGAAATCCGACGAAGAAATACTCGGCCCTTAATTTTGTAGGGATTGAGACAGGTACGGCTCCCATTAATGCTACAGCCATGACCCATCTGCACCTTGATGTCTGGTCACCCGACATCACTAATTTNNGGGGTTAAACTGGTTGACTTCGGGGCTAATGGAGTATTCGGAGGAGGAGATGATGTGGAACACCAGATAAATTATGCATCGCCGGCCAAAGGTGTGTGGGTGAGCTATGATATTCCGCTGAGTGATTTCACAGGCCTGACAACGAAGGCGCATCTGGCGCAGTATATCCTTGTAGGTCAGCCCAGCGGGGCAAGTACCATTTTTGTCGATAACATGTATTTCTACACCGGAGGCGCCGCAGCCACCGAGCCAACAGCTGCGGCACCGACGCCGACGAGGGATGCTGCCAGTGTCATATCAATGTTCAGCGGTGCATACACCAACGTGACAGTAGATACCTGGAAGACAGATTGGTCTGCAGCAACCTATGAAGAAGTATCAGTTGCCGGAAATCCGACGAAGAAATACTCGGCCCTTAATTTTGTAGGGATTGAGACAGGTACTGCTCCCATTAATGCTACAGCCATGACCCATCTGCACCTCGATGTCTGGTCACCCGACATCACTAATTTCGGGGTTAAACTGGTTGACTTCGGGGCTAATGGAGTATTCGGAGGAGGAGATGATGTGGAACACCAGATAAATTATGCATCGCCGGCCAAGGGAGTGTGGGTGAGCTATGATATTCCGCTGAGTGATTTCACAGGCCTGACAACAAAGGCTCATCTTGCACAGTATATATTCGTTGGTCAGCCAACGGGTGCAACTACAATCTGGGTTGACAATATCTATTTCTACACTGACGGCGGCGGTAGCGGTACAACCGGACCGGCTGTGGCCGCACCTGCACCACCTGCACGCAGTGCCTCCAATGTGGTTTCTATCTACAGTGATGCTTATACTCCCATTACCATAAATAATTTTGACGCTGGTTGGTGCGGAGGTGCTGCAGTTACGCAGGTTTTGGTGGCTGGAAACAATACATTGAAAAAGAATGCGGGAATTAACTGTCAGGGGATCGATTTTTCTACTAACAGGCAAAATTTATCTACATTCACTCATATTCATTTCGATCTTTACACTAATGATACTGACCTGACAGGGGATGTATTCAATGTAAAACTGGTTGATTTTGCAGGTGGAACAGGCGAGGCCTCTGCCTTGGAAGTTAATATTAATACAGGCACAACACCCCCAATAGTTGCAGGCACGTGGGTTTCTGTGGATATTAATATAACTGCCCTGGGAGGGGTTGTTACAGGTAACCTGACAAGAAGTGATGTTGCTCAGATAGGGATTACAACTGCCAACCTGACTAATGTGTGGTATGATAATATTTATCTCTATAAGTAATGGTAATTAGCTAAGGCTTCAGTATCAATATTCGCAAAACTGAAGCTTTAGCTTAAATTTAAGAAACAAAAATTTACACTCAAGATAAAATCATCGATATGAAATCACATAATAGATCATTTATCAAGGGCATCCTCTTCCTTTCAGCACTTTTTATTCTGGGGGGATGTGAGAATAACTCAGGAATGGTAGATCGGACTTATCAGCTGGTCTGGCAGGATGAGTTCGATACAGATGGAGCTATTGACGATTCTAAATGGGCATTTGACCTTGGAGCAGGCGGCTGGGGAAATAGTGAACTCCAAACCTATACAAATGATGCCCGGAATATTATTGTCGCAGATGGTTCTTTACAAATTACTGCTATTAATACCGGAGGTTCCTATACCTCTTCCAGGATTAAAACGCAGGGTATTTTTGATCAGGCTTACGGCCGCTTTGAAGCACGCATAAAATTACCATGGGGACCTGGAATATGGCCTGCTTTCTGGATGCTGGGAGCAGATATAGAAACCAATCCCTGGCCGCAGTGCGGTGAGATTGATATCATGGAATATCGAGGCCAGCAGCCAAATATTATACATGGCAGCGTTCATGGGCCAGGATATTCAGGCGGTGCTGCAAAAACAAAGAGTTTTGGGTACGAAAACAGCAGGTTTGATGTTGATTTTCACGTTTTTGCTGTAGAATGGGGGGAAGATTACATACAATATTTTGTTGATGATGTACTTTACCAGGTTATCGAACCTGATGATCTTACAGGCGAATGGGTCTTTGACGGTCCTTTCTTTATGATTCTTAATCTGGCCGTTGGTGGTAATTATGTAGGTTTTCCAACATCCGGGACTCCATTCCCTCAAACAATGTATGTTGATTATGTGAGGGTCTACCGGGAGGTTGAGTAGAGTCAAATTATTGAATATCAGGGTTTCATGCTTCATAATATCCCGGGATATTTGCAGTTTTGGGCCAAACAGTTTGAAAATTGCCATAATTGTTAAACCTGTTACTATAACCTTCTACTTATGAATCATTACACAACAGCTGCGAAAGACAGAGTACCCCTCGTGCAGAAAGCGGCATTTGGTGCGGGCCATCTGGTTAACAACCTGCTGCCGGGTTCCCTTGGTATATTCATGTTCTTTTTACTTACAGCCTTCGGGATGGACCCTTTTCTGGCCGGTCTGCTTGGCGGTCTGCCAAGAATATATGATGCCATCACAGACCCGATCATGGGTTTTATCTCGGACAATACAAAATCGAGATTTGGCCGCAGGAGGCCATATATATTTATCGGTGCCATTTCGAGCGGAATTTTGTTTGCAGTCCTGTGGCAACTCTCTCCTGACAATACCCCGATGTATAACTTCTGGTATTTCCTTATTTTTTCCCTGGTATACCTGACAGGCAATACAATCTTTTCAACACCTCTGATAGGACTTGGATATGAAATGACTTCGGACTATAATGAGCGTACCCGGTTGATGGCATTTTCACAGACTGTTGGCCAGGTTGCATGGATGATAGTGCCATGGTTCTGGGTGCTGATTGCAAACCCAAACCTGTTTGAGAGTCAGGCTATAGGGGTTAGGAGGCTTTCCATAATTGTAGGCGCCGTGTGTATGCTATTGGGCATTCTGCCTGCTATATTTTGCAAAGGGATCGACGCTACAAATATGGAGGGAAGAGTCAAGATAACATACAAGACACTGTTTTCCAATCTCATGGATCTTTTCAGAGCAATTGTCCAGGTGTCGAAAAATAAACCCTTTATGAAACTCTGCGGAGCAACCTTCCTTATCTTTAATGGATTTCAACTGGTTGCATCGTTCAGTTATTTCATAATTGTGTTTTACATGTTCAAAGGCGACTATGGGCTGGCAGGAAACTGGCCGGCATGGTTCTCTACTGTATCGGCAATAATTACTGCATTCCTTGTGATTCCGGTGATTTCTGCAATTGCCAACAGAGTGGGTAAACGCAATGCTTTTATAATTTCGACCTTCATTTCCGTTATAGGTTATGCTCTGAAATGGTGGGGCTTTAACCCGGAGAATCCTTGGCTAATCTTTATGCCCCTTCCTCTCATGGCATTTGGAATTGGTGGTTTATTTACACTCATGATGAGCATGACAGCTGATGTATGCGATCTTGATGAATTGAACAATGGGATGCCGCGAAAAGAGGGAACATTCGGTGCCATCTACTGGTGGATGGTTAAACTCGGACAGGCGATCGCGCTCGTTCTGGGTGGCCTGGTGCTGAAACTGGTTGGATTTGATCAGAATGCAACTATTCAGGCTTCTGACACTATCACCAAACTGCGAATTGCTGATATAGCCATTCCTGTAATAACGGCCTTAATGGCCATAGTAGTGATGTGGAAATATGATCTTTCAGAAACCAAAGCCCGGGAGATTAAAATGAAGTTAGTAGAAAGAAGAGGAGAGCTATAGTTTCGGTTTTCAGGATCTCTTTATTCTGATTCTATCCGTTTGGCATTATATTGCGGTAGGAAGATTTCCAGGCGCAGTGTCGAAGAAAGCAGAATAGTAAAAATAATTGTATAACAGGCTCAAACATAAAATCAAACAAGATGTCATTCAGAAGCGAAAAACTTTTATCTCTCACAGGAGAAGACTTTACTAACAAATCAACTGCCGATCTGATGAAACTGTTCAGAAAATACCTTGAGAACGGTATGCATGGCCTTTGCTTCAGCTCATACATTGAGGGTCAGGCCCCTGGGAGCATTATCAGCAAGGAACAGATTCGGCAAAGAATGGAAATAATAAAACCATATACTTCCTGGATAAGAACATTCTCCTGTACTGACGGGCATGAACTAATTCCTCAGATTGCTAAGGAAAATGGTCTGAAGGTAATGGCAGGGGCATGGTTAAGTGAGGATAAGGAACAGAACGAAGTTGAGATTGAAAACCTGGTCAGGGTTGTGAAAGAAGGAAATGTAGATCTGGTTGCTGTTGGAAACGAAGTCCTTTATCGTGAGGAACTGACGGAGCAGGAGTTGTTGGACTACATTCAGAGGGTTAAGCAACAGGTGCCTGAAGCAAGTGTGGGGTACGTTGATGCCTATTACGAATTTGTCAGGCGGCCGGCGATTGTCGATGCCTGTGACGTAATGTTTATCAATTGCTATCCTTTCTGGGAAGGCTGCCATATTGATTATTCGCTGGTCTATATGAAGAATATGTACTTTAGTGTGCTGCAGGCTGCCAGGGGTAAAAGAGTGGTTATCAGTGAGACAGGATGGCCAAATATGGGTATAGCCTTTGAGGCTTCTCAGCCATCAACTGACAACGCCCTGCGCTATTTCATAAATACTCAGAAATGGAGCCTGGAAGAGAATATCGAGATTATGTATTTTTCAAGCTTTGATGAAGCCTGGAAGATCGAGAAAGAAGGAGATGTGGGAGCTTACTGGGGTTTATGGGATAAGGACGGTAACTTAAAATTCGTCTGATCTCAGGGATCTGTACAGTGCTCAATTAAACTATCAAGACCACGAATATGAAACAAAAGATTTTCACAGCTTCACTACTGCTTATCTTTGCAGGTATTACGCAATCTTGTGATACAAAAACAAATATGCTATCTACAAAGGAAATTTACGTCACCTCGGAGAGCGGTGACAAAATGGCTGTAAAAGAAAATGTGCGGTTTGTAAGGGGCGAACCCGGGGGGACTGTCATCCAGATAGAACCCGAAGTTCTAAAGCAGACAATGGACGGTATAGGATCATCATTCACTGAATCCTCTGCCTTTGTGCTCGCGCATCTGGCCCCGGTTGATCGGAAAGAGGTCATGAAAAAGATCTATAGTGAAGATGGTGCCAATTTTTCCTTGGCGAGGACTCATGTAGGAGCTTGTGATTTTTCTGTTCAGGGCAAGTATTCATACCTCGATAAAGAGGGAGATATAGAGTTGGAATCTTTCACCATCGCCCCGGATAAAAAGGGATTCAGCGTCGCAGAATTTCCCGGGATTAAGGATGAAAGCTACGATCTTTTACCCATGATCAGGGAAGCAATGGAGATCAAGAACCAGCAGAAGGATAATGAGTTGAGAATTGTTGCATCCGCATGGACTGCTCCTTCATGGATGAAGGATATCGAAGACTGGTACATACCAGGATCACCTGAAAACGACTATCAGGGAACCGGCGGAAGTCTCAAGAAAGAATATGAAGAAACATATGCTGACTATCTTATCAGATACCTTGATGCTTACCGGTCTGAAGGTATTGAAATATGGGGTATTACGCCTGTTAATGAACCGCACGGTAACAACGGGCAATGGGAAAGTATGCATTTTACACCTCAGTCCCAGAATGAGTTTATCAGGAAATATCTGGGTCCCAAACTTAAGTCAGGAGACAATTCAGATGTTAAGTTGCTCATTTATGATCAGAACAGGGACGGACTGCAACAGTGGACAGACCATATTCTGGCCGATAGTCTGACAGCCGGATTTGTCTATGGCACGGCAGTGCACTGGTATGAAAGCACATTTAAAGTATACGAGGATGTATTTGATAGGGTCAATGCAAAATTTCCTAATCACAAGATCATTCATACCGAAGGCTGTATTGATGATCTGGGCAAACCAGCTCCGCAGGGAATTACCGATCCGGAACGTTTCATGGAGAGGGACTGGTTTGACAATGATTCATTCTGGTGGAATGACAATGCTACTGACTGGGCATACTCAGCCACCTGGGCGGGAGTGACATCCGAAGACCATCCGGTTTATGCTCCTGTGCATCGTTATGCGAGAAATATTATTGTCAGTATTGATCATTGGCTGTCAGGCTGGATTGATTGGAATGTTGTACTTGATCACATCGGAGGACCCAATCATGCAGGTAATTATTGTGGCGCCCCAGTCATGATAAATACTGAGACAGGGCATGTTTACTACACTCCGGTCTATTATGTGCTGGCGCAGTTCAGTAAAACCATCAGGCCGGGAGACAGAGCGGTTCAGACACACAAAACTCTTGATGGCCTGGGTGAAGATGATCTGCATGCCTGTGCAACCCTCAACAGCGACAATATCCTGAGTGTGCAACTTTTGAATACAACGAAGAAAGATCTATCCTATAAGCTTCAGATTGAGGATCAGTATGCCGACATAACCATTGTTGCCAACTCTGTTCAGACGGTACGCGTGCAGCTTTAGTTAAGTTTCCTTTGATCCTTTTTAGATGAAGAATAACTCTCAGTTTGATAAATCGGAATCCTCTGTTGAAAGGCAGGATCCCTTTGTAATTCGCAGTTTCGAACCTTTTCTTAATGGCAGATGGATCGGCGAAGCAGTCTCCTATGGATGTTACCGGAGCGGCCAGGCACCCGCAGTGAAAGGCCCTTCAGTTGCTGAAATTGAGGAAGACCTGCAAATAATACTGCGTCACTGGAATTTGATCCGGATATACGGTTCCGATGAAGACTCCGAAAGAATATTAAAGCATATAAGGAACCAGCATCTCCCTGTAATGGTGATGCTAGGGGTATGGCTTGAGAATGAAACCGGCCACCCGGAAAGGAGAGAGGAAAATATTGCCCAGACCATGCAATGCATCAAACTGGCTAATGAGTATACGGACCTTATTGCTGCCGTCTGTGTGGGAAATGAGACGCAGGTATCCTGGTCAGCTCACAGAATGGATCAGCAGGATTTAATCAAATACATCAGGCTTGTCAGAAATAACACCAATGCCCCGGTAACCACAGCTGATGATTACAGTTTCTGGATTACATTTGACAGCAAAGCGGTTGCAGATGAAATTGACTTTATTGTTACACACCTTTATTCAATGTGGAATGGCATAACTCTGGAAAATGCCATCGAGTGGATGGATAGGATATTTTTTCAGGAGGTGATGGCGATGCATCCTGATAAAGTAGCCATAATAGGAGAGGCTGGCTGGGCAACGAATTACAATACCCGAAAGACCGGGCCCGGAGAGCAGGCTTCCTTAATTAAAGGCACCGTAGATATGGCTGCCCAGGAATACTATCTTACCCATCTGCACAACTGGATTACCAAAACCCGGGTTTCCACATTTCTGTTTGAGGCATTCGACGAACCGTGGAAGGGGGGAGGAGAAAATTCTGATCCGGATGAAGTGGAAAAGCACTGGGGAGTTTTTTATGAAAACCGCCAGCCGAAAATATCCTTTATCAATTACCTGAGACATCATGAAAAGAGGGAAGATACAACTGGGCCAGACAGTCCTGAAACAATCAGATAATCAAGTTCAGGGAAATTTTTTGGAGATTGACGGGGAGAAGTTCTACCGGATTGAGCACTATGACCAGATGCCGGATTTCTTCATGACCATTGTCAGTGATTCCGATCAATGGATGTACATCTCCAGTAACGGATCATTGTCAGCAGGCAGAAAAGACCGTGACCATGCCATTTTCCCATACTATACAGATGATAAGATTCATGACTACTATGATCTGACGGGAAGCAAAACCATTATCCTGGTTCAAAGGGGTGGTAATACCTTCTTATGGCAGCCGTTTTCCAAGGAACTGGCCAATATATACAATACAGAACGAAACCTCCTTAAAAGTATCTACGGGAACAAAATTATATTTCAGGAGAGGAATCTTGACCTGGCTCTGGAATTTCAATATGGTTGGTTTTCCAGTGACAAATTCGGATTTGTAAAAAGATCAGGTCTTGTGAATTTAGATGAAGAGCCGGTCAATGTCAGAGTGCTTGATGGTATACGCAATATTCTTCCAGGTGGGGTTGATTATAATTTTCAGAATGAATACAGTAACCTGCTTGATGGCTATAAAAAAAGTGAACTCATTGAAGAGACAAAGCTTGGGCTGTTCACGCTGAGTTCAATACCAGTCGACAAAGCAGAACCGAGCGAATCACTCAACGCCACAACTGTATGGTCTTTTGGCCTGGATGACAGTAAGGTTCTTATCTCCGACAAACAACTCGGGAAATTTAAAACCGGGGATCCTGTTCAGACGGAAACTGATATCCGTGCTTCACGCGGAGCTTATTTTTTAAATGCTGACATCATTCTGCCCGGTCACAAAGCCCAGGAATGGTTTTTTGTATGTGAAGTTGACCAGAGTACTACCGGGGTGGCAAACCTGAATCACTTTTTACGGGTTGAAAACAAGTTTTATGAGCTGATCAACGCTGATGTCAAAAAAGGCACTGATAAACTTGTCTCCTTTGTAGCATCGGCAGACGGATTGCAGAAAAGCAGTGATGAACTGTGCACGGCACGGCATTTCTCGAACGTTCTCTTTAACATAATGCGCGGAGGCATTTATGTGCACAATTATATGATCGCAGCCTATGACCTCAAGAGATTTATAGAGAATACAAACAAAAGAGCTGTGCCTGAAGCTGAAGCTCTGCTGGACGAAATCCACGGGGAAATCTCCATTCAGGATTTGCACCTTCTGGCAAAAAAAAGCAGTAACTCCAACTTAATCCGCATCTGTAACGAATACCTGCCACTGACTTTCAGCAGACGGCACGGTGACCCAAGCCGACCGTGGAATCAGTTTTCGATTGATAATAAAAATAAAGATGGCTCTCCGAGATTTGATTTCCAGGGGAACTGGCGTGACATTTTCCAAAATTGGGAGGCTTTAAGTATTTCGTTTCCCGGATTCATTGAAAATATTATCAGCAAATTTGTAAATGCTACCACAGCAGATGGGTATAATCCCTATCGAATCATGCGGGATGGTATTGACTGGGAAGCTCCCGATCCTGATGATCCGTGGTCGTATATAGGCTACTGGGGCGATCATCAG
>DCSU01000109.1:22042-39969 GCA_002325785.1 Bacteroidales bacterium UBA1458
TGCATATGCCAATGTGCCTTATCGGATCAAATCCTATGCTGAAATTGTAAGAGATCCAAAGAATACAATCGTATTCAATAAGGAACTGAATAATGGTATCACTGAACTGGTAGCAGAGATTGGTGCTGATGGGCGTTTGCTGGGTAGTGCCGGTCAAACGGTGTACCACGTTAATTTCACTGAAAAGATCCTTGTCACTATTCTTGCCAAGCTGGTAAATTTTATTCCGGAAGCAGGCATATGGATGAATACCCAACGCCCGGAATGGAATGATGCCAATAATNNCAATGGAGCATCAATGGTAACCCTATACTACCTGAGAAGATCCCTGAGTTTTTGGCACAGGGTTTTTGGCCGGTCGCTTTTCACTTCTGCAGATGTTTCCGAGGAAGTAAAAGAGCTTTTTGATAATGTTTTCAGTCTGTTAACCGATAAGGCACCTCAACTGAAAACAGGATTTACCGACCAGGAACGCAGGAGTTTCACTGATGCCCTGGGTGAAGCTGGCACCATTTATCGTCAATCGATATATAATTTTTCCTTTTCAGGTGAAAAAGCTCAGATAGGCATAGACCAGCTGGTTCAATTCCTTGCGCTGTCACTTGAATATATTGATCAGTCAATAGGCAAAAACAGGCGAGATGACGGATTGTACCACTCATACAACCTGGTTTCATTTGACAGTGACACGATTTCCATTCGTCACTTATATGAGATGCTTGAAGGACAGGTGGCGGTCCTCAGTTCCGGTTATCTTTCGTCTGCCGAATCACTTGAAGTGCTCAGCGCAGCTAAACAATCTGACCTCTTCAGGGCCGACCAATACAGCTATCTGCTATATCCGGACAGGCAATTACCGTTGTTTACAGAGAAGAATAATATCCCTGCAGACAGGNNTCAAAGGATCAGAACTCCTGACCAGGTTACTCACTGACAAAGAGACTTCGATAGTAGGTATCGACCAGACAGGGGTTCTTCATTTTCACGGAAGTTTCAGAAATGCCGGGGTGCTGGAATCTGCACTGGAATCACTTGATCATGATAAGTATGGGCAACTGGTAAAAAAGGAGAAATCATTGATAATGAATATTTATGAAGAATTATTCGATCATCAGTCTTTTACCGGAAGATCAGGGACATTCTATGCCTATGAAGGTTTGGGCAGTATATACTGGCACATGGTATCCAAACTTCTGCTTGCTGCTCAGGAATGTTTTTTCAGGGCTATAGGTGAAGGTGTGGAAGGAGGGCTGTCTGCTCAACTGAAAGAACACTATTTTGACATCAAAGCCGGAATAGGAATGTATAAGTCCCCCGGATTGTACGGCGCATTTCCAACAGATGCCTATTCACATACCCCTGGAAATTCGGGTGCCAAACAGCCGGGGATGACCGGGCAGGTTAAAGAAGATGTTATTTCAAGGATGAGAGAGCTTGGTGTTAATATAGAAGCAGGAAAGATTCAATTTGATACATCACTCCTTAATCAAGCCGAATTCCCGGAGCGGGATGGAGAATTCACCTGCATGGCCATAGATGGCAGAACCGTAAAAATTCACCTTTCTGCCCACCAGCTTGCCTTCACTATTTGCCAGGTGCCTGTTATCTATTCGGTATCTGACCGGAAAGAAATAGAAGTTATATTTAACGGAGATGAAATTTTAAGAATCAAGGGTGATTTGCTTGACCTTAAATCAAGTGAAATGATCTTCAACCGCAGCGGAGAAATAAAGCAACTAAAAGTCTCAGTTAAGCTGCACTCCTGAAATACGATAAATTTCACCACAACATCCACCTGCTGTAACGCCGGCATTGCGTACACCGGCGGTCGGATGATCTTTGACAGCCCCGTTAGGATTACACGCATAAATAATTAAATTTGCCGCATCTTTTTATATATACCCGTGGTAGTCAATGCAGCTGATTCTTGTTCGATCCGGCAACAATAATAAAGTAATTAAAAGAGATAAATAAATGAATCTATTCAACCATTCTCTAATTACAATCGCGGTTTTCCTGTCCTTGGCGGGCAGTTCCTGCACGACTGATGTACAGGTCACTGATGAGGCTGATGCAAGGGCAGTAAAAATGCTCGCGCAGATGACCCTTGATGAGAAGATTGGTCAGATGTCACAGCTTGACATTGGATATTTCAGGGATACTGAACAGCTCAGACAGGCAGTCAGGGAAGGCAGATGCGGTTCCCTCTTGAACTTTTCCGGTGCGGAGCAGGTCAATGAAATACAGCGTATAGCGGTGGAGGAAAGCAGGCTCGGTATACCCCTGATCATAGGAAGGGATGTCATTCACGGTTTCCGCACGATTTTCCCGATTCCCCTGGGTATGGCAGCATCGTGGAACCCGGAAAATGTCAAGAAGGCTTTTCGCATTTCTGCCATTGAAGCTTCATCGCAAGGTATAAGGTGGTCTTTTGCTCCTATGATAGACATCACCTGGGACCCTCGCTGGGGGAGGATAGCTGAAGGATGCGGTGAAGACCCCTTCCTGGTTTCTTCTATGGCCACGGCAATTGTTGAGGGTTTGCAGGGCGACAGCCTGACTGATCCGACTGCACTGGCAGCCTGTGCCAAGCATTACGCGGGATACGGCTTCGCTGAAGGGGGCCGTGATTACAATACTACCTATATTTCAGAGCCGGTTTTAAGGAACGTAGTGCTCAAACCCTTTAAAGCTGCAATGGATGCAGGAGCTCTGTCATTCATGTCTGCATTCAATGACCTCAATGGAGTACCTGCGTCGGCAAATGAGTTTACCCTCCGCACTGTTCTGCGTGAAGAGTGGAAATTTAACGGATTTGTTGTCAGTGACTGGGGGTCTGTGGTGGAACTGGTTGAGCACGGGTATGCCTTCGATGAGAAGGATGCAGCAGCAAAGGCAATAAAAGCCGGGGTTGACATGGAGATGGCTACAACGGCCTATTTTGACAATGGAAAGAGTCTGCTTGAAGAGAAGAAGATTACCCTGAAAGAAATTGACCAGGCAGTATTGAACATTCTAAGTGCAAAGTATAAACTGGGGCTCTTTGAAAATCCTTATACCGATCCTGATGATGAAAAGAAAATCCTGGCCCCTGCCTTTATTGAGCATGCACGTACAGTGGCAAGGGAGAGTACGGTGTTGCTGAAGAATGACGGCAAGACGTTGCCCCTGCGGACGGATATCTCCTCAGTAGCCGTGATAGGTCCCCTGGCTGACGCACCCCGTGAACAGCTGGGAACATGGTGCTTTGACGGCCGTGGAGAGAACTCCGTCACCCCTTTGCAAGCCATCAGGGAAGTTATCGGAGAAAAAAAAGTCAATTATGTCAGCGGGTTGAAGTACAGTCGTGATAAGAATAAATCACAGTTTAATGCTGCCATTGCCGCCGCCGCAAAGTCTGACGCAATACTCTTTTTTGCAGGCGAAGAGAGGGTCCTTTCAGGTGAGGCTCATTCCCGGGGTGAAATTGATCTGCCCGGAATTCAGAGAGAACTTATCTCTGCACTCTCAAATACAGGTAAGCCACTTATCATGGTTGTGATGGCAGGACGCCCTCTTGCCATTGGCGATGAGATAAATGTAGCTGACGCCGTCCTCTACGCATGGCATGGCGGTACTATGGCAGGCCCGGCACTGGCAGACCTCATCTTCGGAAAGGAGTCTCCCTCAGGAAAGCTGCCGGTCACTTTTGTCAAGGGGTCAGGGCAGATACCGTTTTATTATTATCATAAGAATACTGGAAGACCGGCCTTCCCCCAATCATGGATACCCATAGACAGTATTCCAATTGATTACATACAGGCTTCAGAGGGGTACAAGTCGTTGCTGATGGATTATGGTTACAAACCGCTTTTCCCCTTCGGTTACGGGCTCAGTTACACAACTTTCACCTACAGCGATCTCAGCCTCTCCGATGATTCAATGAGCACAAAAGGATCAATAACGGTTAAGGCCAGGGTGACCAACAGCGGTGAGTGGGATGCCGATGAGATCGTTCAGTTTTACATCCGTGACAGGGTCGGCAGCATAACACGTCCGGTGAAGGAGCTGAAGGGTTACAAACGCCTTAATATCAAAAAGGGAGAGACAACTGAGGTGGAGTTCCTCCTCACGGCAGCTGACCTCGCTTTCTTCAACGGCAAGGAGACTCTTACCGAACCCGGAGAGTTTGATGTTTGGATTGGTCCCAATTCTGACGAGGGGCTCCATGCCGAATTTATTGTTGAGTTGAATTAACTGAATGATCATGAAAATGATACATTCCGGATGGAGCAAAATATTACACCGCTGACAGGCTTATGAAAGCCGATCTGCTTCTTAATGTAGCTGTGGGAGGCAACTGGGGCGGTGCCATGGGTATCGATGATACAATATTCCCCCGTACCATGGTAGTTGATTATGTAAGAGTTTACCAGTAGCAGTATTTTATAGCCTCACCTTTACTCTTTTATGAACTTTACAGCCTGGCTGCCTGTGGCCGTAAAGACGCTGACAATGTAGGTGCCTCTGACCAGTCCGCTGACATCCACCGTACAAAGGCTGTCGTCACATCTCAGCACCATGATGCGGTTGCCCCTGATGTCATAGATGCTAATGCTGCTTATCTCCATTTCGGAGCTGATGCTGAGAATATCCCGTACCGGATTGGGGAAAATGGTGAAATTAATTCCGGCTGCCGGAGTATCCATTGAAGTAATAAGATCATTTGAAGCGGTCCAGCTTTCCGGCAGGCTATTGTCAAGAGTCAGGCCTGCAAGCATCAGGTAGTAGCCATTGCCGTCGGCATCAGGCCAGGGACTCGCATCTGAATATTCAACATGATCGACAACATTCCCGAAGGCATCAGACAGAACCAGTTGCTCCCCGCTGTTTGATAGCAGCCTCGTAAATTCTCCGAAGGGAGCGAATCCGTATTTCGACTGGAAGACGGTAGCATTGCTCGCTATTATAACGCACAGGCCTGCACCCAGTGTTGTATTTGCCGGGAACTGGTAAACAAACCCGGTACCCCGGAAATATATGCCGCTGAGGTTGGCCGATGTGCTTCCGGTGTTTCGGATCTCAATGAATTCCAACTCATCTGCGTCAGGGAACTGTGTAGAACTCTGCGGGTGATAATTGATTTTTGTAATCGTCAGTTGCGGAACTGCCACATTGCTGCAGGCGCTGAATGATCCTAGATTGGCGGTCATCCAGGCTATCCGTGCTGCAATAAACGACTTGATATTTGCTATGCGCTGCGTGTGGCTTCCGCTCTTGCCCCATCGCTGGTAATCCCTCGCAACAGCCTCGGAAATCAATGCTGCCGTCTGGTCAATGAAGTCCTCGAGCAATGCATGGTTCAATGGCTGTCCGGGCTGGGTGAGCTCGTTCCACCGTTTTGACAGGTAGCACCTGAACTGCGAATTATAAAAGAGGTCGTACCAAAACCTGGAACCGTCGTTCCCGCCATACTGGAACTGCCACACGTATGTTTTGCTCCGGTCAAAAGACCACATGAAGAGGTCATTCCCGTATGTCAGGTCGAAATCCCATAACGGCCCTGCCCTCAGCTTACCGTTCCGGTCCTTGTGGAAATAGGTGCTGTAGGTGTAGGCGTCAGCGTTGGAGGCAAACTCATTTATGATCATAAAATCAATGAATGAGGGGACATCAATGAGAGAGGGATACCCATTGACCACCGACAAGTTACCATTTTTTGCAGCGGTTTCGAGATTGAAGAATACACTCCTGATATAGTTGACCTGGGCAGTGGTTGCATTTTCCTGTTTGGGAAGTTCAAGTATGTAATCGATATTGGCACCGTTCCATGAATACATGGTCCAGTTAATATAGTCATCACCGGTTGTCTTGTCAGCCTTGACGATATACCCTCCCGAAAGGTCCGGCAGTAGATTGTCAGTTGTGCTAATTTTGGTTACGTCAATCCTATCATCGTCGGCCTTAAGCTTCTCCTGAAGGATATAGAGCCCGTGGTATACATTGTTGATGATCACCTCACAATACCTGGCCCGCGAGGCGTAATTGCCCATCTGGCGCGACAGGCTGTGGCAGAGGTAATCGCGTATGAGGGCGGTATCGAATACCATTCCGCCCAGGATCCAGTCATTCTCCTCTGGCATACCCAGTAGGCTGACGTTGTTGTTTGTCACGTCATCAGCCATGCGTGTGGTCAGTCCGTAGCTTTTTTTGGGCGATACCTGTGATGAGGATCCTCTGATCTCAATTCCGATCCGGCCGTTGTAGTTCAGGTAGATTGGATTACTCTGATCAGATACGTAGTTTCGTTGTCCGGCTCCCCTGTCTATTATCTTCATTGTGGCCATGGCCTTCGGCTCATCGGGGATGGATACGCCACCGTCTGTGGCGATAATGACAATGGGAAGATTGCTGTCTGTAAGAGTCTGCCCTAATGAGGGTACGAGAATTACAAACAAAAAGATGATATTGATAAAGAATTTTTTCATTCAGACCTGACGGTGTGGGACCAAAAATAGTAATAATAAAATAACAGTACTTATTATCCGTCATACGGAAGTGACGAATGAATGTTTCTGTAAGAATTCATTAATTGCTGTTATTCTTCTGGCCTTGCTATAAAATTGTCATATGAAATGATCCGGATGTCACGGCTTCGGGTATTTTTGCAGATATACAATCAATAATTAACAACTGAACTGATGGGCAAAAGGGTCAGGGTAAAAGCTCCCGCAACAGTATCGAACCTGAACTGCGGGTTTGATGTGCTCGGGTTTGCTGTCAGTGAGCCTTATGACATTGTTGAACTGGAGTTGACTGACACCGCGACAGTTGATATTGAAGAGATAAGGGGATGTGACTCCCTGAGCACCGATCCTGAGAAAAATGTTGTTGGAGCCGTACTCAGAGCAATGGCTTCAGCTTCCGGCACTACTGCCGGATTCAGGGTCATTATCGAAAAAGGGATAATGCCGGGAAGCGGAATAGGATCGAGTGCAGCCAGTTCGGCTGCGGCAGCATTGGCTGCCAATCTCCTCCTGGCAAATCGTTTCACGCTCATCGAACTGGTGAGGTTTGCAATGGAAGGGGAGAGGCTGGCCTCCGGCACGGCCCATGCCGATAATGTTGCTCCGGCATTATACGGAGGGATCACGCTTGTCAGGAGCTACAACCCGCTTGATATTGTGCGGCTGAATGTGCCACACGAGCTATTCTGCGTCATCATCCACCCGGAATTGGAGATAAAGACATCGGTGGCGCGGGGCCTGCTGGATCCTCAGCTGCCCCTGTCAACTGCTGTAAGACAGTGGGGCAATGTAGGCGGACTGGTTGCGGGGCTCTTCAGCGAGGATTATGACCTAATAGGCAGGTCGCTTGAGGATTATGTGGCGGAACCGAAAAGGGCCGGCCTGATACCTGGCTTCCGTGAGATGAAAGAGCGGGCCATTGCCAGCGGAGCTCTGGGGGCAGGCATATCCGGATCGGGTCCCTCAGTATTCGCACTCTGCAGGGGAGAAGCATCTGCTGCCGGAGTGATGATGAGCATGCAGGAGGTCATGCTAAAGGCCCGCATTAACTACAAATCCTACCTGTCGCCGGTAAGCCTTAAAGGTGCAGATATCTGCTAAAGAGATTATGCCTGACTGTAATGCGCTATTATAATCTTAAAGACAATAAAGTAACTGCCGGATTCAGGGATGCGGTAATGCGCGGCATTTCCACGGATATGGGTCTCTTCATGCCTGACCGGATACCGGTAATGGACGCTGATTTCTTCAGACGATTACCCGGGATGTCACTTCCTGAGATAGCATTCGAAGTGGGTGCCCTCTACATTGGTGATGAGATACCGATGGCTGAATTTCGTCGCATCTGCGAAGAGGCCTTTGACTTTCCAGTAATACTCACGCAGGTTGATGACAGGAAACAGGTGCTTGAACTCTTCCACGGACCCACAGCCGCATTCAAGGATTTTGGCGCGAGGTTCATGGCCGGGTGTTTCAGGTATTTCTCTGCCCGTGACGACAGGAAAACAGTCGTACTGGTGGCAACCTCCGGCGACACGGGCGGAGCCATTGCCTCCAGCTTTTTAGGCGTGGAGGGTGTGGATGTGATCATCCTGTACCCCTCCGGGAAAGTCAGCACGCTCCAGGAGAACCAACTGACAACGATGGGTCAGAATATCACTGCTCTTGAAGTGGAAGGCACCTTTGACGACTGCCAGGCGATGGCTAAGCGGGCTCTTTCAACTCTGAATACAGGTGACAGAATAAGGATTACTTCGGCCAACTCAATTAATATTGCCAGGCTGATCCCCCAGAGCTTTTACTACTACTACGCCGTGGGACAGGCGGGTGGCAGAAGCGTCATCTCCGTTCCCGGCGGCAACTTCGGAAACATAACGGCAGCTGCCATGGCCTGGAGGTCAGGCCTTCCTGTTGAACATCTGGTGGCTGCCACCAATATAAACAGAGTAGTCCCCGAATACCTGACTACCGGAGTGTTCAAACCCTCAGCCAGCATCCGGACCATTGCCAATGCAATGGATGTTGGCAATCCGGGCAACTTTGACAGGCTAAGAAAACTGTTTGATAATGATTTTGATATGATCAGATCATCAGTATCCGGTTATTGGTTTGATGACGACCGGATCAGGCAGCATATCAGGGAGGAGTATTCCAGGACGGGTTATATCCTTGATCCGCACGGCGCGGTGGCAAGCCTGGGCTTGGACAGTTACCTGAATGAGCATCGCGGTTCAGCCGGAATCTTTGTTGAGACAGCCCATCCGGCAAAGTTTACTGGAATTGTGGAGCCGCTTATCGGAGTTGCTGTTGAGATGCCTCAAAGTCTCAGGGAGAGGTTAACAGGGGAGAAACAATCAATTGTTATGAAGTCAGAGTATGCCTGTCTTGCGGATTACCTGACTGAGAGATATTCATTGAAGTAGTTCATTATCACCTGTTACTGTAATTATGGCCGCAGCCTTTCGTGAGTTCCAGGTATTTGTCAAGCCGGTAGGCCCCAGATGCAATCTGGCCTGCTCATACTGCTATTACCATGATAAGAAGGATGTTACGTTATCGTCCCCGGGAGGTTGCATAAGTGATGAGGTACTGGAGAGCGTTATCCGCGATAAGAAGGATATTACCTCATCGTCCCCGGGAGTTTGCATGAGTGATGAGATACTGGAGAGGTATATCCGCCAGCATATTGAGGCCTCAACTGACACGGAGATATTCTTTTCCTGGCACGGGGGAGAGCCCACACTTGCCGGGCTGGATTTCTTCAGGAAGGCAGTGACCATGCAGAAAGCATTAGTGCCTTCAGGCAGGACCATCATGAACGGGATACAGACAAATGGCACGCTGATCACGGAAGAGTGGGGCAGGTTCTTCAGAAGTGAAGGCTTTTATGTTGGCCTCAGCCTTGACGGGCCGGAACAGTATCATAATATCAGCAGGTCCCGCCGCGACGGAAAAGGAACATTCACTGATGTGATGCGAGGCCTGGAAATCATCCGGAAGCACAACGTGCCGCATGAGTTCCTGTGCGTGGTAAGCAATGATAACGTTCATGCCTCCCTGGAGATATACCGGTTTTTCAAGGATCTGGAGGCCTCATATATTACTTTTCTGCCTTTGGTTACGGAGACATTCAAGGGATCCGGAAAGGCTACGCCGGAGAGTGTCAGGCCCCTGGATTTCGGCAGGTTCCTTACGTCGATATTTGATGAATGGATCAACGGTGACATAGGCAAAGTCAAAGTGCAGATCTTTGAGGAAGCCCTTCGCACGGCTTTTAACCAGGGACACACTCTCTGCATCTTCAAGCCTGTCTGTGGAGGTGTTCCCGCAGTTGAGATGAACGGAGACTTTTACTCGTGTGATCATTTTGTGACTCCTGAACAGAGGGTTGGCAATATAAACGACACCCCCCTTGCCGCCTTGCTCGATGATCCACGGCAGAAGGCCTTCGGGCAGGCCAAGAAAGAAACCTTGCCGTGCTACTGTCTTGAATGCGATGTGCTTGAAATGTGCAACGGAGAGTGCCCGAAGAACAGGTTCATCACTGCACCAACAGGTGAGCCCGGGTTAAACTACCTGTGCGAAGGGTACAGGTATTTCTTCAACCACTCACTTCCTTTTATCCGTGAAGTTGCCCGCCTGTGGAAGGGTGAGGTCTAATCTGCCAACTCTTTCTTAAAGAACTGAACGGTCCTGCCCCATGCAAGATCAGCGGCCTCCTTGTTGTACCTTGTCCCGGTATCGTTATTAAAGCCGTGTTCCGTCCCTTCGTAGATGAAGATCTGGTATTCAATCCCTGCCTGCTTAAGAGCCTCCTCGAATGCAGGTATGCCTGCATTTATGCGTTCATCATTGCCGGCATAGTGTGCCATCACTGAAGCCTTGATATTCGGTACATCTTCCGGTGCCGGTGTGGTGCCGTAATAAGGTGCCGCAGCATTGAGATCCGGTGCGTTCACCGCCACCTGGTTGGTCATGGCTCCGCCCCAGCAGAATCCTGTGCAGCCCACCTTGCCTGTCGAGCGCGGGTGCGTTTTCAGGTATTGGACAGCAGCGACAAAGTTCTTAACTGTCTCCTCGCGGTCAAGCTGGGCAAACATTTCACGTCCCTTATCCTGATCTTCCGGCGTTCCTCCGACAGGTGAAAGTGCGTCAGGCGCCAGTGAGATGAATCCCTCCATTGCCATCCGCCTGTTTACATCCTGGATATGGGGTACCAGACCCCTGTTCTCATGGATTACAATCACCCCTGGCAGTTTCTTTTTTCCCTCCGGTATAGAGAGATAAGCTCTCATCTCGCCGGTGGCGCAGGGGTAGGTGATGAACTCATTGATAAGGGTGACAGATCCGGATTTCTGAGCTGACGCTGTCGTGCCGTTGCAGCCGGGGAGAATGATAACAGCAGCCGCTGTGCCTCCCGTGGCTAAGGCCAGTTTCTTCATGAATTCCCGCCGGTTCACTCTGCCGGAGCGGAACTCATCGTACAGTTCGTTCACTTTCTTGGTCATGATTTCCTGATTTTTATTAAGGTTGCTACAATCAGACATACTAAGACTTGCGTGTCTCCTCCTTAATTCTCTGTATGTGTCCGCGACCCAGCCCCTTGACCTCGCATCCGAGCTGGAAGTAGCGACGTATCTTTTCGTCTGACAGAATGCCGAAGCAGTCAATTATCGCAGCAGGCTGTCCTATGGTCTTGACCACCTTGTCGGGGTCAAGTTCCATATAGGCTGAATGCGGTACGGCAAGAATCACCGCCTCAGCGCCTTTGAGTGCCTTGTTCAGGTTTTGTTCTATCCTTATCTCCTTCAGCTTTTCCTGGTTACGGAAGAACTGCGCCTTGCTCTGTCCCTCTGCCGGATAGGTATCCTGCTGTTCAAACTCCCACCAGTGCTCCACATATGGGTCGTGCACCCTTATCTCGGCGCCCATCTCAGTAAGCTTGCGTATCACGATCTCCGAGCCGCTGTAGCGTGTGTCTCCAACATCCTCACGGTAAGCTGCACCGAGGATCAGCACATCCGCCGCAGCTATTGGCTTGCCCATGTTGCGAAGGGCATCGCGCGTGAGCTGTCCCACATGGAGGCCGCGGGTGTCATTGATATCTATGGCCATGGGTGTGATCCTGAATATATCATCCTCGAAACCGAGAATATGCTTGTAGGCCCAAACCCCCAGTCCGCCGTCCTTGGGGAGGCAGTACCCGCCAATGCCCGGTCCCGGAAAGATCATGTTGCTATGGGTAGGTCTCACCTTTATGGCCTTGATAACCTTAACCAGGTCGACGCCATTTCGTTCAGCAAAAAGGCTCCACTCATCGAGGAATGCCAGGATGGTTGCACGGTAGCTGTTCTCCACTATCTTGGCTGTTTCGGATTCAATAGGCCGGTCCATGACGGTGAGGGGGAATTTCTCCGTGTTGAGCACCTCGGTGAGGAATTTAACCACCCGTCTCTTAGCCTCCTCGTTGATGCCGCTGCACACCCTCCAGAAATCGCGTATGCTGGCAACGTAGTTCCGGCCCGGCATGACCCTCTCATAACTGTGCGCCAGGAGCGGGTCACTCTTGATGCCCCGTTTGCTGAATGCCTTCTTCATGATGGGGTAGGCCACCTGTTCGGTAGTTCCCGGTGCGACGGTTGTCTCAATGAGTACCAGGGCCTCAGCAGGGATGTGTTCCGCAATGACTGCAAGTGATGCTTCCAGCGCGGCCATGTCTGTCTGTCCGGAGCGGACGTTGCCGAGCTCCTCCTTGATATAGTCGCACTGCACATCAACCACCACCACGTCAGCGAGCTTCAGTACGTCATAGGTATAGGTGGCCATGAGTGTCTTCTTCTCCTTCACGCAGCGTGCTATCATCGGGTCTACCTCGGGGTCCTCTGCCTTGACCGGAGAGACACCGCGGTTGAGCATCGGTATCTTCCAGAAGCTGCGCGCGCTGGGACGCTGCATCCCGATCACGAACTTCGTCGGTTTCCCCTTTTTGTCAACCGTGTCGGCTACGATTGCAGCCATCACCGCCCCCACGAAGCCCACACCCATGACAACTACTATCTCGCGGCCTTTGGCCCGTTCATGTTTGACCCGCTTTTTAATGTTCTCAAACTCAGCTTTGTAATCCTCTGGCTTAGGAAGAGGGAATTTTTCACCGTTGGGACTGACAGAATATTTCTCACTCATATTATTCGTTTTAACAGTTCATTTATAAGGAAGACTAAAAATAGTAAAAAGTAATGTTATGGCTCTGTTCCTGCTTAAGTTTAATATTTTGCGGGATAAGTTCCCATCTGATACATTACGGCACATTGTTTGTTGCTTGCGGGTTGAACAAACCTGACCTGTGGCTTATGAAACGCCTTTATCTATTTATTATGGGCACACTTATAAGTGCCTTATGTTCACAGCTTTACCCCCAGAAACTAACCGTGGGGTTTGGCTCCGGACTAAATCTCTCCGACATTCACGGCGCCCGGACAACCGAATATTGGAAGAGCAAGCCGGGACCCTCTTCCGGCATCTTTGCCGAATATGATCTTACCCGCACGCTTGGACTGCATGCAGGGGTTGACTATTCAACGGTATATTATGAGTCTCATCCTTATCAACCGTATGATTACCCAATTTACTGGCAGACGACGGGGTCGATGATGTACCTCCCGCCGCCTCAGGTTAATAGCTCCAACTTCAGTATGCTGACACTTCCCCTGATGCTTACTGTGACAATTCCCTCAAAACCCTCCCTGACTCTTGGGGCCGGGGGATATTATGCCTTTGCACTCGATCAGTACTATGATGTCAGTTATTATTATTATAACTCCGACGATGAGTCTTTGCGAAATGACATGGGCTATGTTTACATGATGAGATTGAGTTATCCCCTGCAGGACCGGCTCGAACTTTTTGTAAGAGGAAGCTATCTCACAGGCCGCAGGACGATGACCGAATTGAATGAATATAAGCATGGTTACTCGGACATTGCAGCAGGACTGGTTTATAATATCGGTCGGAATAGGAATGAAGATGAGGTGCCCCGGGAGGATGCCGGTTCCGTGAATGAGAATATTTTCATCACCTGGCGTGCCGGGGTCGTCGTTTCCCGGAACTCTGGCAACATCGCCAGTGATAAATACTCCGCACTGGTAGCGCCCTCGGCAGGCTTCTCCCTGAATTTCAGGCTGAGCGGCACGAACACATGGTTTCGCACCGGCATAAGCCTTGAACGTCAGGGCTTCTCCATGCGTGACTCAAGCGACATATGGTACAGGTACTCTGTTGACGCAGTTCCCGATTATTACGTTGACAGCAGGGTAAGCATCGATTATGCGGTGATCCCCGCTCTGATCGATTTTCATTTCGGTCCCGGTGAGATTTTCAGCTTCAATACCGGCCCCTACTTCGCCGCGAGGCTCAACGCCAGGTGTACAGGCACAGCCAGGCGTGAAACTTTCTACAGTGGTTCATACCAGCTGGAGGAAACAACCATTCATGATGACATAACGAAGCTCATACGGAGAAACGATTTTGGCTGGATGGCCGGCGCAGGTCTTACAGTGCCGATATCCGGGAACTCGAGACTGGATATCAGCCTTCAGTACAGGCAGGGACTGCCCGAGGTTTTCAATGCAGACAATGCTTCATTGCCGGATCCGTCTGATACGAAAGATGTATTTATGAGAAACAGTGCTCTCACGGTGCAGGCAGGACTGAGAATTCCGCTCTACAGGTGAGTCAGGCTATGTCTCTATATGGAAGAATCGAATAATTAGATAGTTACATTGAGAGTTGATATGAAATTCAGGATATTATCAATAGCGTTTATACTTTGCACTGCAGTGTCATGCACTGAGGATCCGGCTATAGAGTTGCTTGAAAAATATGATTTCTATTTTGACAACATGCAGGGGGTCAGGCTCCAGGAGGGTGATCAGATGGATGTTACATTGTGGTTCAACGTGTTTGTCAATGCCTCGGCTCCTGTTGATTCAGTCAGGATTGTCTTTGAGCCTGTAACAGGAGGGGGGGCTGTCTCCGGCTCTTCAGTATATGTCACTTCAGGCAAGAGCTGTAGTACGGCATGGACCATGGGCAATGAATCCTTCACTCAGACACTTAGAGCTTCGGCATATGATCTCTCCGGCAGGTTTGTGACCTCCGTTGACCTTACTGCCTGTGCCTTCAGGGAGAATAAGTGGGATGAGGTGACTAACTCACCTGAAACTCGGATAATGGGCATGGCCGCCGACACGGTCAACGATGTCACCTTTATGGTCACTTTTAATAAGCTCTACAGGCAGGGCGCGATGTATTATATCTGGGAGGAGGTTACAGATCCTAAGTTTCAGTCGCCGGATTTTCCCCGCGAGGTTGAGATTGACCGGGCGGGTATCTTTTATGTCAGCACCTCCGGGGGAAACATATTCCGGAGCGCTGACCATGGAGACTCATGGCAGGCATGCACCAAGCCCTGGCCAGACAGATCACACTACCTGCACCTCCATGTATCAAATGACAACAGGCTTTGGATATATACCGCTGAGGAGACTGTGAGATACTCTGATGACGGAGGCATAACATGGCACAACGCCGGTAGCCAAATGACCCAACACGGTGTTGCTGACATCTTCAGGCTTGGGAACGGGTCACTGATAATGCATGGCCTCGACTGCTGCAGCCTGATGAGGTCAGATGATGACGGTCAGACCTGGACCAGGATCATCACCCCGGACTATACCCAAAAACTCTACGTGAATGACGATGATGAGATATTCATTTGTGCCGACGTGGGGCTTACCGAGACAATTTACAGCTCAACGAATCTGGGGGCTACCTTCGGGTATGTACACAGTGTGGGACCCTCTTTCAGAACATCCATGGATAATATCTTCAATAAATGGGACGATTTCTACTATGTGGCTATACCGGGATACGGCATCATGAAATCAGCCGACCTGCATGATTACGAGCCATTCTGGATCAATGCGGACCTTCTCAACCTGTTCATTGATCATAACGGGGTCCTGATGGTAAAGGATATAGATTTTCAGACCGTTTACTACCTGAAGATTTCCGGGTAGTTACCACAAACTGTCACCGGCACAATCACCAGCACAGTCACCGGCCCAACCTTAGGCACAGTCACCGGGTATGTTCCCGGCGGGCTGAGGGCATGTCTATCCGGCAGGCTTGCCTGTTAAGCATTCCATGCAACACTATTGTTTGAATCAGTTTATTATCTTTGGCATAACACCGATCAGTGAACTGACGCCGGTTACTTTTGTTATATTGCATATATTACGTGGCAATTGATACTAAAATGAATCCGATGAAAAGACCTCTTCTGCTGTTTATGCTGGTGATGACTTTAATTGTCTCATCATGTAACAAGGATAAAGAATCAGATCGGTTTACCCTTCTTACGTCTCACACCTGGACCAGTGACAGTCTGATGGCCAACGGCGTTGATGCAAGTGATCCGGGAGGGATGCTTGCCCTTTTCAAGGGTGACGCGGATTTCAATGAAGATGGTACGGGCAACTTCGGTCAGTACACGGGCACATGGATGTTTACCGACAATGAGACCAATTTGGCCATAACCTCACCCGATCTGCCTTTCGCTCTCACAACTCATATTGCAGAGCTGACAGCGGTCTCTCTGAAGGTTACTTTCACTTATCCCGGTCTTATCCCTTCCAACATCCGAATGACCTTTAAACCAAAATAATGCATCGTTGTATTCTGCTTATGGCCGCAGCTATTTTCCTGCTGCCGGGTGTTTCAAGTGCCCAGACCATTGTCAGGGGCACGGTCTCTGACCGCCAGAACAACGAACCACTTGCAGGTGCTCATGTAATATTTGGCCGAGGGTCCGGTACCAGCACTGATGAAAAGGGTTTTTTCTCCTTTACGGCCAGTCCAGGTTCTCTCTCTGTGGAATTCAAATACATTGGATACAGGTCTCACACTGAGATTCTGAGTTTATCAACGGGTGAGACACTGGAGCTCAAGGTGATGATGGATCCGGAGTCGCAGTTCATTGACCAGATAGTGGTCAGCGCTGACAGGATGGAGCAGAAGCGATCCGAGCTGACGGTCTCAATGGATGTAATCAAGTCAGAGTACCTTTTCCGCACTCACATAACGGATGCACAGGAGCTCATTACCAAAATGCCGGGGATAGAGGTACTCGATGGACAGGCATCTATCAGGGGAGGCAGCGGATTCAGTTACGGCGTGGGCAGCCGGGTACTGGCTCTGATAGATGGTCTGCCAATGATGTCGGCTGATGCCGGCGGTATCAAATGGAACTTTCTGCCGCTTGAGAACCTGTCACAGGTTGAAATCATAAAGGGAGCATCCTCAGTTCTCTATGGCTCATCAGCACTCAACGGCGTAATAAACTTCCGAACAGCAGACGCTTCCAATGTGCCGGTCACAACTTTTTTTACAGAAGCAGGGCTCTTTGGTGCCCCACGGAACAAGGACTGGAAATGGTGGGATACCCCCAGACTCTACGGTAACCTCTCATTTTCCCACCTCCAGAAGTTCGGTAACACGGACCTGGGTATAGGTGCAAATGTTACTGCCGACAGGGGATACAGGAAGTTCAACGATGAGAATCTGGGCAGGCTAAGTATCAGGCTGAAGCATCACAGCAGCAGGGTGGAAGGACTGAAATACGGGCTGAACATCAGCGGGGGCAAGACTTTCAAGACTGACTTCATCCTGTGGGAAGATGCTTTGGAGGGGGCATTGAAACAGGATACATCAACGGTGTCGAGGTTGCATAGCTATTTTTTTTCAGCAGACCCGTATCTCTCCCTTAACAGGAACGGGCGTATGAAGCATGACATCCGTATGCGCCTGCAGTCATCGGAAAACAGGTTCCCGGTGAGGATTTCAAACAACGCAGGCTCCTTTTCCGTCTACGGAGAATATCAGTTCTGGTACAGGATTTCCGATCACTTCAATCTCACCGCAGGTTTCTCGGAGAGTTGGAGCAACATCACTTCTAATTTCTTTGGCGATCACCGCGGACTAAACATCGCAGGATTTGCCCAACTTGAGTCACGGCCGGTAAGCAGGCTGAAGATTATTGCCGGAGTCCGTGTGGAACAGAATATTCTTGACGGGGAGAGAGACAGGCTTGTGCCCGTTTTCAGGACCGGTGTCAACTGGCAGGCAGCTGAATTTACTTTCCTGAGAGCATCATTCGGCGAGGGTTATCGTTATCCCTCCATAGCCGAAAAGTATGCCACCACAACACTAGGGTCGGTACGGGTATTCCCCAATCCGGCCGTGGAGCCTGAATCGGGCTGGAGCACAGAGGTCGGGGTGATGCAGGGTTTTATGGTAGGTGAGTTCAGGGGAGAGGGTGACCTTTCGTTTTTCTTCTCGCAAAACAGTGACATGATCGAATAC
>DCSU01000109.1:39999-51218 GCA_002325785.1 Bacteroidales bacterium UBA1458
GGAGGCGAGTTAGAGGTAATGATGAGCAGGTCATTTGGGAAAATAAAGACCACAATGACGGGCGGATACACATATATTTATCCTGTTGAGTACAACGCTTACACCAATCAGAGTACTGACGTCTTTCTNNNAAATACAGAAGAAAGCACTCGGCCAAGTTGGGTCTTTCGCTTGCTGCAGACAGGATTGAGATAGGGTCTGATCTTTATCTGAGATCGAAGACGCTCAATATTGATGACGTCTTTGTGAACCCGGTTACCAGGGAGGATATCCTTCCCGGATTCTATGATTACTGGCTGGAGAACAACACCGGCTATTTTCTTATCGACGGGAATATCAGATACAGCCTGAGCAACAACTTTAAATTATCCTTGGCAGTTAAGAATGGAACCAACACCGAATACATGGGTCGGCCCGGAGACATTCAGCCACACCGTAATTTCAGTCTTCGTCTGAGCGGCAGGTTTTGAGATATTATCATTAGTTTTATGGGATGATTATAACCGGTAAACATTCCGTCATAATAATACTGCTTGCNNTTTTTTGCTGCTGTGGTACATTTATATGGGCAGGAGGGAAGCCCATTACAGAGGTCCTCAACAATGCTCTCATCTGCCGTAGCGGATAGCTCATCTCCCGGGCTCTCAATAACCTTGCCCTATGTCCCGGAAGAGATCCCTTCTTCCCCCTGGTCTGTTGGTGCTGATCTTTTAAGCAGCTACATCTGGAGGGGCACCAGGCAGGGCAGCGGTCCTCATATTCAGCCGGCGATAGAGTTTTCAAGAGGTTCTTTTACTGTGGGTGCCTGGGGCACATTTGATATGCATGGCTATGAGGAGGTTGATCTCTGGTTTGCCTTTGCTCTGCCTGGCGGATTTACCATAGGAATGCAGGATTATTATCTCCCCGGGCTGCCATATTTCGAGTACTCTGCTGCTGACGGAGCTCACGCCTTTGAGGTAAACCTTGACTGGGAGTCGGAGAGTATGTGGCTTAGTGCCAACTATATCATCAACGAGGCGGGTGGAGCAGGGTCATACGGTAACGATCTCTATTTTGAGGCCGGTTTCTCATTTGAATATTTCAGTCTCTTCCTGGGGGCCGGCAACGGCTGGCACACGGAGAGCGGCAGCTTCAATGCCTGCAATTTAGGACTGGCGGTCGGTGAGGAGATTGAAATTACGGACCGGCTCACCGTTCCTGTCACCGCCCAACTGATCTTCAATCCCGACAGGGAGCAGCTCCTCCTTGCTGTTGGATTTACATTCTGAAACGTGAATATTTTTTGTGCCCTCCTGCTCAGGATAGCTCACCTAAGTTTATTAATTTGAATTGTCAAAAAGACATGATGAATCCCGGAAAGTAGTTTTTTAAAACCAAAGGTAGGTTTATACTATATTTTTTATCCGGTATTCAAATTGGTATCGCTTCAATCCAGGTCAGTTGACTGCCTCCAGGCATATCAGCAAAAACCTCTACGTCGGTAATTTCAACGGTCTCCCAGTCAACACATGATGCTTCTAGCTGTCAGAATCAATGTACAGCTTGTCCCTGGCGTAAGATGAACAGCAAAGATGATGGCTGTTTTCTAAACATAAGAAGCTCCTTAAAAAGTGATCAGTTTGCTCGGGCGTGAGGTGGTCATTTTATACCGGAATCAGGTGGTCAACCTGACCGCTTCTTGCAGTTTAAACAATAGATTTATAGACATATACAGTCTTTGTTACATTCTTGTAACCGAATTGTAATTAATTCTTAACTGGTTAGTAACTGAGGCTGGTTTTTTATTGATCTACATTTGCCCCATGAATTATAGAATAATTGGTTACTCAAATATTACAAACAAACTTAAACAATTTATGAAAACAATTAAAAGATCATTATTTATTGCGGTAATGGCATCACTGGTAATACTCAGTGGTTGTCAGAAGGATTATGAAATTCCGACGATTTCCACCCCGGCAAGCGCGAATGTGGAAGTCGGAAAGAGTGTCGACATTTCTTTCCCCTTCACAGCTGAGGCTGGATTCAGCAAAGCTGCGGTTGCTGCCACAGGTGGTACAGCTACAGTAAAAACCAACGGAACTGCCGATGCTACAAGCGGAACGGTTGTGGTTACCTTTACAGCAGGTGCAACAGTTGGCGCAGGCTCGGTTACTCTCACCGTTACCGATGCAGAAACTCAGGTTGGTTCGGCTACTGCTGTCCTTTCAGTGTTTGAAGAAGGAGCACCGATAGTAACAACCCCCGGAAACTCATCTACAATATTGGTTAACTCAGTTGATATAACTTTCCCATTCACAGCAGAAGGTGGATACAAATCATCAGCTCTGGTTCCTACGAATGGTACTGCTGTAATTAAAACAAATGCCGCAGTAAACGCTACATCAGGTAATGTTGTTGTCACCTTTACTGCTGGTTCAGAATCAGGTGCAGGTTCAGTTGCTCTCTCCATCACCGATAACAATAATAAAGTAGGAACTGCAACTGCTGTTGTTGATGTTAAGAAAGGTATTTCGGTTACAGCGAATATCTCGGCAAACACTACATGGGAAACTGGTAAGATTTACATTCTCGATACGCGTGTTGCAGTTTTATCAGGTGTTACACTTACAATTCAGCCGGGTGTAATTGTAAAAGGTAATGCAGGTACAGGTTCAAACGCTACAGCTCTTATGATTGCCCGCGGTGGTAAACTCGTAGCTGAAGGTACCGCAACTTCTCCCATAATTTTCACCTCTTTATCCGATAATATTCTTCCGGGTCAGGTAATAAGCCCGAATCTTGCGCCGGACCTTGACGGACTCTGGGGCGGCCTGCTGATTCTGGGTAATGCTCCAATAGCAGCCAGTGCAAACCCGAAACAGATTGAGGGTATTCCTCCATCAGACGCTAACGGTCTTTATGGTGGAACAGATCCTGCTGACAATTCCGGTTCAATAAAATATGTTTCAATTCGTCATGGCGGAGCAAACATTGGAGAAGGAAATGAAATCAATGGTCTGACCCTCGGTGGTGTTGGTTCCACTACAGTTATAGAAAATGTTGAAATAATAGCCAACCAGGATGATGGTATCGAGTTTTTCGGTGGCTTAGTAAATGTTAAAAATGCTATTGTATGGAATGTCGGTGATGATGCAATTGATACTGACCAGGGATGGGGAGGCACTCTTGATAATTTCATCGTCATTACTCCAGGTGACAAATGTTTTGAGCTTGACGGTCCGGAAGGTTCATCTGCACCTGCTGCAAAGCATACTATAAAGAACGGACACGTAAGAGCAGGTAATGCAGTAGGGCTTGTTGACATTGATGATGCAAATGACAGCAAAGATTCCTATCTCGATTTCATGAATATATACTTCTACAAACTTAAGACAACTGCGCCTTTCCAGACGTTTGATGCAATTCCTAAGTTTTATGCTTTTGACTTCAATCATTTCGAGGTTGTAGTACCAGCTGCTGCTACTCTTCCGCTAATTTTCCTGAAAGGGTCTGATGCTTACGCTACAGCTGTAGCAGAAGGTGCTAACACTGTAGGAGCAAACCCCTCAGTATTTACTGAAACCTGGTCATGGGCTGCAGCCGCTGAAGCATTTTAATTGATCAACTTGATAATTTATTAAATAATAAAATCCTATAAAACTCGCAGGCGTAAAGCCTGCGGGTTTTA
This sequence comes from Bacteroidales bacterium UBA1458, assembly GCA_002325785.1. Lineage (GTDB taxonomy): Bacteria > Bacteroidota > Bacteroidia > Bacteroidales > VadinHA17 > SR-FBR-E99. The sequence continues at coordinate 43,673 of DCSU01000109.1, forward strand.
ATATTAAACAGAACAACAATTTCAAATTTTACCTATGCGTCCAATTAAAGTAATTTTATCGATCATTATCTTATTGTTTTCCTGCCAGTTATATTCACAAAAAGGAACAATCAGGGGAACAATTTTTGAAGAATCTCTTGGAGAACCTATGATAGGTGTAACAGTATTCGCTGAAGGCACCACCTTCGGCGTAATATCTGACCTGGATGGTAAATTCAATCTTACCCTTCCTGCCGGTAAATATAACCTGAAGTTCTCTTTTGTCTCATTCGAAACACTGACAATCAATGATGTTACAGTTGCAGACGGCGAAACACTTCTGCTGGGAGATATTCACCTTAAGCCTGCAACTGTCGGGCTTGAGGAAATTACTGTCACAGCCAATGCTGTCCGCAATACTGAAAATGCCATCATGACTATTAAAAGGAAATCCCCAACTCTGCTGGATGGAATTTCAGCAGTCGGATTAAGGAAAATCGGAGATTCCGATGCTGCCTCTTCTATAAAAAGGGTTCCTGGTGTCTCGGTTGAAGGAGGGAAATATGTATATGTACGCGGGCTCGGTGACAGGTATACAAAAACAATTCTTAACGGAGTGGATATGCCGGGACTAGATCCTGACAGGAATTCAATACAGATGGATATCTTCCCGACCAGTCTTATTGATAATATTATTATTCACAAGTCCTCCAGTGCCGATATTCCTGCTGATTTTACTGGTGGTATGGTTGATATTGCCATCAAAGATTTCCCGGAGGAAAGAAAAGGGAATATCTTTATCAGCGGAGCATATAATCCTGATTATCATTTCAGGAATGACTATCTCACATATGAAGGTGGAAAAACAGATTTCCTTGGATTTGATGATGGAACCAGGGCAATACCGGCTACCGAAAACATTCCATTTTTTTCTGAAGTGGCGGTATTACCTCCTACAGATGAAAAAAGCATGCGGTACAATGAAATACTCCAGGGCTTTAATCCTACCATGGCGGCTCTGAAAACGATGAGTTTCATGGATTACAGTTTTGGTCTTTCATTAGGGAACCAGTTCCCACTCAAAAAAGTAACTCTCGGGTACATCTTTGGTTTATCGTATAAGAATAACACGGAATTCTATAAAGATGCAGAGTATGGCCGGTATGGCCTGGCTGCCGATCCTGAGGTGACCGAGATGGAAGTACGTGAATTCCAGAAAGGTGATTTTGGAATTAGTAATGTTCTTGTAAGCGGACTGGCAGGTTTTGCTTTGAAAACCCAGCGATCAAAATTCCGGTTAAACATATTGCATCTGCAAAACGGTGAATCAAAAGCAGGAGTATTTGATTACCAGAGCTCCGATCTTGGTACAATCTTCGAAGGTATGCAGCATAACCTCGAATACAGTCAGCGCTCTGTTACAAATGTTCTGCTTGAAGGGAAGCACTCATTGAGCGATGCAAAATGGGAGATTGTATGGAAAGTTTCTCCCACCCTTTCAGTAATAAATGATCCTGACGTAAGGTTCACAAGATATGTAAAGCAGAATGGCAACTATGTTATCGGAACTGAATCCGGATTCCCCGAAAGAATATGGAGGGAATTATCCGAAATGAATATTGGAAGTATCCTTAATTTGACCCGGGAATTTAATTTCCGCGGTGAGATGGCCAAACTCCATTTCGGAGGCGCCTATACCTACAAGGAACGTGATTTCATCATTAATAAATATTCGTTTAATATACGTAATGTATCTATCACAGGTGATCCCGACGAACTTTTCAGGGAAGAAAACCTTTGGCCGTATCAGGGAACAGATACCTTCAGCGGAACAACCTATGAGGCTAATTTTGTTCCTGTCAATCCAAACAAATACAATGCAAAGTCTGGTAATGCAGCAGCTTATCTGTCAACAGAACTAAGCCTCTTCAGGAATTTCAGGGCGATAATCGGATTAAGAGCTGAGAATTATATCCAGAGATATACCGGCCAGGACCAGTTAGGGACGAATGTGCTTAATGATGAAGTGGTCCTTGATAATCTCGATTTTTTTCCGACTGTTAATTTAATCTTTAATGTCAGTGAGAAACAGAATGTCCGTTTCTCCTACGCAAAAACTATTGCAAGGCCGTCATTTAAAGAGATGTCATATGCAGAAATATCAGATCCGATAAGTAACCGTACTTTTATCGGAGGTATGTTTCGTGATGCAGATGATGTTGCAGGCGTTGAGTACTGGGATGGTAACCTCGTTAATACTTACATACGGAACATAGACGTCAGGTGGGAACTGTATCACTCAATCGGCCAGATGATTTCTTTAAGCGGATTTTACAAGTCGTTTGAAAATCCGATAGAGATTGTTCAGTATGCCACGACGCAGAAGGGATCTTTTCAGCCAAGGAATGTGGGAGACGGAAAGGTACTTGGTATTGAAACGGAATTCCGTCAGAATTTGTCTATTATTGCCCAAGGTTTAAAGAGTTTCTATCTCGCAGGAAATGTCTCATTCACATCGTCCAGTATAGATATGAGTCTTACAGAATATCAATCAAGAGTTGAAAATGCCCGTGCCGGACAGACTATCGAAGAAGCCAGGGAGATGGCCGGGCAAGCCCCGTTTATTATCAATGCAGGATTATCTTATGACGGCGGTGAGAATGGATTCTGGGAAGGTCTGGAAGCCGGATTGTACTATAATGTCCAGGGCACAACCCTTCAATATGTAGGGATTGCCGACAAACCGGATATTTATATGCTTCCTTTTCACAGTCTTAACTTCAATGCAACCAAATCCCTGGGAAAAAATAACCGTACCCAGTTAGGAATCAAGATTGAAAACCTGCTGAATGATAAAAAGGAATCTGTTTTCAGGTCATTTAATCCAACCGACCAGTTCTTTACTAAGCTGGAGCCGGGAATAACTTTCCAGGTCAAATTAAGCTACTCCTTGTTCAAATAATAACCATGCTTTTACTTTAACATGGACGCGGTGCCCGGATGAAGCAGCAATATGCTTCTCCGGGCATTTTTTTTTAATCAATCGGCTCATGCCAGAGAGCTGTCATCGCTACTGTCTCAAAATTAAAAAAGCCACACTTACGCGTGGCTTTCTGATTTCTTTTGCGGTGCGGACGGGATTGACCTCTGCGCTGTGGGCGCATCGGTCGGACCCTCTCCTCCACGGGTAACCTTGCAAGAAAAACAAAAATTGATGCTGAGGCATCAATTTAACGTATTTAAATATGCTGGCTCTTGCCAGCAAGCTGCTATCGCCTCCATATTTAAATACTAAAGCCCCTCGCTGTAGGCTCAGGGCTTTTTGTTTTCTTGCGGTGCGGACGGGANNGTCTCGCCTCAGGCGAGATGACAGGCCGTTATTCTAACCAAACTGAACTACCGCACCAAAAGCGATGCAAAATTAATCCAATTTTTCATTCCTCAAAATATTTTGTTCAAATATATCTGAAACACCCGCAAACACCTGAGAATAGTCTACTGTGAACATTTAAACCTATGATATTCACCACTGATCCTTATCTGAATCCGACAGGTTTCTTATATTTGTTTTAGAACATTCTTATGAAAAATATTTACTTCCTGATACCAAAAAGCGCGGAACCCGGATCTTGCCCGGTGCTGGCGACTGTCACAGGTTCTACGGGATCAACACCAAGAAAACCTGGCAGCTCGGCGCTCTTTCTCGGAGGCAGGCTTATTGCCGGTTCCGTAGGCGGCGGCGTTGTTGAAAACAGAACCATGGAATTTGCCCGTACATGCTCTGAGGGAGGCGAATCAGTACTGCTTCAATTCTCGCTGGATAGTGCGACCTCAGAGCATGAAGAGGCTGTCTGCGGTGGCACAATAACCATCCTCGTCGACAGCAATCCACGTGCCCACACCACAGCTTTTACCGAGATGGAGGAGAGCATCAGGGCCGGACAATCCGGAGTGCTGGTCACTAAGGTCATCCCATGGAATGAAACACAGGTGATGATCAAACGGTGCTGGACTACAGGCACCGGAGATATTCCAATATCATGCAGCTCCGGCGAAGACCTTCAGAAAGAGGTCAGGGCATTACTCGAAACAGGTAACCGGGCCGGATACAGGGAGATAAATGTGCCTGTCCCAGGCGAGAAACATTCCTCAACGATATTCCTTGAACCTGTATTCCCCCTTCCCCGACTGGTGATAGCCGGAGCAGGGCACATAGGCAAGGCCGTAGCTCACCAGGGGCGACTGCTCGACTTTGAGGTGACAGTGATTGATGACAGGTCAGAGTATGCCAATCATGCCAACCTTCCTGACGCTGATAACATAATAGTTAGGGATATAGGTGAGGCGATGAGGGAATTTCCCAAGGATAAGGATACGTTCATCGTCATAGTGACCCGCGGCCATGGACATGATGCCGAGGCACTGAAACCGTGCATAGGATCATCGGCGGCTTACGTGGGGATGATGGGTAGCAGGGTGAAAGTGGCAAAGATGCGCGATGAGTTCATCTCAAAAGGATGGGCAACAGAGGAACAGTGGAGGAAAATATTCACTCCGGTAGGTGTGGCAATACACTCGGAGACAATTGAGGAAATAGCCGTGAGTATTGCAGCACAGCTCGTAAAAGTAAGGAGAAGTGGGAATTGAGAGTCAGACAGTAGGCAGTAGGCAGTAGGAATAAAGAATTGATAATGAGGGAGCTATGCGCCATAGTGCTGGCAGCAGGTGAGTCCAGGAGAATGGGCTCGCCCAAGATGCTTCTTCCCTTCAACGGGATGACCGTTATTGAACAGGTATTAACGAATATTCAGGCAGCAGATACAGGCGATATTTTGGTGGTTCTCGGGTCGGGACGTGATGAAATTATCAGGGCAATAACAAAATATCCCGTAATTCATTGTTATAATAAAAATTACAAGAGTGGTATGCTCTCATCCGTCCAATGCGGGTTCGCATCCCTGCCGGACCATTGCAGGGCTGCACTGATCCTTCCGGGTGATCAGCCAATGATTGGTCCCCGTGAGATTAGCAGAGTTGCCCATGCCTGGAAAGAGTCCGGAAAGGGAATAGTGATGCCGGTATTCAACGGGAGGAGAGGACACCCGCTGATAGTGGACCTGAAATACCGCACTGAAGTTTTTTCCCTGGACGGTATGCAAGGCCTCAGGGTACTGGCTGACCTTCACCCTGACGACATTTATGAGGCAGAAACAGATGACCCTTCAGTGCTCAGGGACATCGATACGAGAGAAGATTATCTAAATGAGATCAATTTAATTGAAAGAGATGGAAGAGACAATCAGGTTTAAGCTTAACAACAGGGAAACAGAGCTGGTTACTGATCCCAACCAGATACTGCTCTGGGTTCTGAGGAATCAGCTCGGTCTTACCGGCACCAAGTACGGTTGCGGAATAGGCTTCTGCGGAGCCTGTACGGTGCTTATTGACAATGAGCCCGTCAGGTCATGCATGGTGCCAGTCAGCGAGGTGGCAGGCAAGAGCGTGGTCACAATCGAGGGCCTCGCAACAGGCGAAAAGCTGCATCCCGTGCAGCAGGCCTTCATTGACCATGATGCCCTGCAATGCGGGTTCTGCACGCCTGGTATGATACTCACTGCCGTGGGCCTGCTTGACAAGAATCCTGACCCAACACGTGACGAGATAGTCAATGGTCTGGAGGAGAACCTATGCAGGTGCGGAGCACATACGCGCATAATCGATGCTGTCACGGATGCGGCCAAAGCAATGAATGGAGGAACCAAAAAATGAAAAGGGATAAGACAAATGAAACCATAACGGCTGTGCAGACTGGAATGAAACGAAGGAGTTTCTTCAAGGTCCTGGGAGGCGGGATAATTATCTTCTTTAACCCTTGGGGAGCGGTTGACCTGCTCTCGTTGCCACTGCCGCAGCCAAGGTCGCTGACGAAAGACTACAATGCGTTCCTACATATAGCGGAGAACGGCACGATAACGTGCTTTACCGGTAAGATAGAGATGGGTCAGGGTATCATTACCTCGCTGCCGCAGATGATGGCAGACGAGCTCAATGTGCCTCTGGAGAGTATTAAGATGGTAATGGGTGATACCGACCTCTGTCCATACGATCAGGGAACCTGGGGATCTCTCACCACCCGTGCTTTCGGTCCGGCCATGCGCGCAGCTGCTGCTGAAGCCAGGGCTGTACTTGTTGAAATGGCTTCTGAGAAGCTTGGTGTGCCGGTAGGCGAGCTGGAAGTAATAGACGGAGTTGTTTCCGTTGCCGGTAATCCTTCGAAAAGCGTAAGCTATGCTGAACTGGCAAAGGGCAAAAAGCTGGAAAAATATCTTGACGTAAAGCCCCCTGTTGAGGATCATACCAAATTTACCTTTGTAGGCAAACCATATAACCATAGCGATGCCCGTGAGAAGGTCACAGGCAGGGCTGTCTATACCGGCGACCTTAAACTGCCCGGAATGCTCCGTGCAAGGATACTCAGGCCTCCGTCACACGGGGCCAGGCTGGTCAACGCGAACACCTCAGCAGCGGAGAAGATTGAGGGTGTTCAGGTTGTCCGCGACGGTGACTTCATCGCTGTTCTGAGTGAGAACCAGGATCTTGCCGATATAGCCGTGGTTCAGATAGATGCCGAATATGCACCTGATGAGATAAAATTCACTGATACGACGGTCTTTAATTATATAAACAAAGGCGAATACAGGGTCAATGTAGTCCGGACAGATGGAGACATGGATTCCGCCCCCGCCCTGTGTGAGAAGGTTTTTGAAAATGAGTACCATGATCCGTATCTTGCCCATGCTCCCATTGAGCCGCACACAGCGCTCGCCAGGTTTGAGGGTGAAAAACTGACAGTATGGGCCTCAACCCAATCGCCGTTCGGACTCCAGGATACCCTCGTAAGGGATTTGGGATTAACCCGTGAGAATGTCAGGGTGATCACCCCGTTCGTTGGTGGAGGTTTTGGCGGCAAGAGCTCCAACAGGCAGGGCGTGGAGGCGGCCAGGCTGGCACGCATGACAGGCAAACCGGTTATGGTGGCATGGACACGTGATGAAGAGTTCTTCTATGACACTTTCCATCCGGCTTCAGTTATTAAAGTGAAGTCAGGTATCGACAAGAACGGAAAAATAATCCTGTGGGATTACCATGTTTACCTCGCCGGTACACGAGGAGCCGAGACAATCTATGATGTTCCCAATGCACGCATAACCAGTTACAATGAGGACAGGTCGAAATATCCTGTTCATCTCTTCGGAACGGGAGCATGGCGGGCTCCTAACAACAATACAAACACCTTTGCCCGCGAGACTCAGACAGACATCATGGCAGCTGCAGCAGGCGCTGACCCGCTTGAGTTCCGGCTGAAGAATCTGAAGGATGAAAAGATGATCGGGGTACTTAAGGCAGTGGCTGAAAAATTCGGATATGTACCCGGTAAGACTCCTTCAGGCAGGGGAATAGGCATAGCTTGCGGCACCGATGCAGGTACCTGGGTGGCACATATTGCCGAGGTGGAGGTGAATAAAAGCACCGGCCAGGTAAAGGTCCTGAAACTATCATGTGCCCA
>DCSU01000129.1:0-6767 GCA_002325785.1 Bacteroidales bacterium UBA1458
CTCAACCTCAGCCTCAGCCTCAGCTTCAGCTTCAACCCCGTCTGCGCCTGCAGTCATGACAAAGTTCAATCCTGACGTTCACGGGTTCAAATTCATCAACCAGTTCAAGAATATCTTCGTCAGCGGCATAGACTGGTTCACTGGGGGTCTGTGCGGAGGGATGAGTTATGCGGCTCTTGACTACTACAAGTCCGGGAAAAAAATCCCTCAGCAGTCATATATGCCTGCCGAAGGAATGCCTTTGCAGAGCTATCTTTATGACAGGCAGGTAAACTCAATAGTTGCGAATGTTGACAGATGGGCAGAATTGGGTGCTACCAACCTCTTCGGGGCACGTAACAGGGAATTCTTTAACTGGGGAATTCAGAACGGTTCCGGCCAGCTGGGCAGGCTGATGTCGTATATTGACAGAGGTGAACCGGTTGTCCTCGGGCTTTCCTCATGCGGTGACGGTTGCAGTGGTGATCACCAGGTAATAGCTATCGGGTACCAGCTCGGAAGGTATAAAGGTGATCTGGGGTATTATGCCGATGACCTTACTATCTTCGTCTGTGACCCTAATCTCCCCGGGAAGACAGTAAAGATGAGACCAAACTTCTCTCAGGGATATTTTTACTACCCGGAAGAGGGCAGCGATAAACGCTGGCGCACATATTTTGTTGATACAAAATACAGTCCGAAAACTCCTCCGGTAATTACGGATAATCCCAACGAAATAATCGTAACCTTCACGACAGGCAATGATGACTTGCGCGGTGGAAAAGACAATGTCAACTTTTTTATAGATGGTATTCTTCAGCCATCTGCCATCCAGGCAATAAGCATCAAGTTTTATAATGTGAACAACGGGAAACGCTGGATTAACGGCTCAATGCAGACAATCTCCCGTCCGCTTCCTGATTATATTACACTAAGCATGCTTAATACATTCCGTATCGAAACAAATTTCAGTGGAGGACTAGATGGTGATAACTGGGATTTGAATGGAATAACTATCTCCGCCCGCATAAACGGAGTGGTCAAGCAGCTTTACAAAAAGGAAGGTACCCCTATTGTACGATTTACCGGTGACTTTAAAAGTTATAGAATCCAATTCCAGCGAATCTCCAGATAGAACCGGGAGCAGAACCAGCCTGAAGGAAGGAAGGAAGGAAGGAAGGAAGATCGGAAATGATGGATGGAAGGAAAAGGCAGGTTGACGTGTTAACAGGAGAGCGGCAAGATGAGGTGAGCTGAATCAGAGACATATAATCTTTCAACGAGTCAGCTTAAAATGAAACTGCCCCGGACATTTAACCGGGGCAGTTTCATTTTCGTGCCCAGAACAGGACTCGAACCTGCACATCATTGCTGACACTAGTCCCTGAAACTAGCGTGTCTACCAATTTCACCATCTGGGCGATTAAAAGTCGAAAATCTAAGGTGACCTGTTAAGTCTTGCGGCTTTTATCTCTTGTCTTGTAACGCGGGTGCAAAAATAAAGATTTTTTCTTAATGAAATAGCCCTAATATGAAAATGGTAAAAAATATTTACCATGTTAAAATCCCGGTTCCAGCCGCACTCCGTTGGTCTCCTCGAAATACTTGAAGTAATAGTAAAGACGGCGCTCAAACTCCAGTCCGTAATCGATAAAAGGGTCATAATCCAGGTGGCTTTCGTAATTGCCCCTGTAACGCCTGGGGTTCATGTACCGATGATTCCATTCACTGACATATATCCTGTTCCTACTCTTGTAATACTCCAGGGAGTGCTCATGTGAAGGCTGCATAAGCAACCATGTTTCAAATCCCTGGTCAAAGACCACCAGTTCATATTCGGTGCTGTCAGATTCAGACTGTATCTGAAGATCTGCAGCTTCCTGACTGCTCCTTGGCGAAAAAAGGGCACAGGCCGGAAGGAATAAAAGCAATATGGCAAAATACTTCAATTTTTTCATTTCAATATCCTTTCAAGCTTTAAGTACTTTTAACCGAAAAATTTGTTTGTCAATATTATCCATCTACACTTTGTATCTATCTTTGACAGCTTAAAACCGTAAATGTTTTACAAAAATATTAAAAAGTTGAAAAAATGTTACGCGGTCAGTATGCGTTGCCATTTTAATGTTAAGCAGATTGATTAATAAGGCGGGCATATTGAATCTCTTTTTACTGTAGAAAATGAAAGTATATAAATTCGGAGGCACTTCAGTAGGAAGTTCTGAACGTTTCAGGGCTCTGATTCCTCTAATTAACGACGGCGGGTTGAAGATTGTAGTGCTGTCAGCCATGGCAGGAACAACCAATGAGCTGGTTGAGATATCCGGGCTCTTTTCGGCGGGCGACAGGGACGGGGCGACCCGCAGGACGGAGCAGCTGCAGGCGAAGTACCATGCGGTGGCCGGTGAGCTCTACTCTTCATCCACATGGTCAGAGAGGGCTCATGATCTCATTGACGAGCATTTCAACTACATCATCACCCTCTTTTCACGGGAGTTCAGCCGGCACAATGAGAAGCGCATCCTTGCACGGGGGGAGCTGATCTCCACAGCCCTGCTGCACTTCCTACTGGCTGAGGCCGGCATTGCCTCCTACCTCCTTCCCGCACTCAATTTTATGAGGATAGACAAGGATGGAGAGCCCGACTATTTCTATATCAGGGAGAACCTTAAGCGGGAGATGGCGGCGGTCAGGGATGAGATGATCATCATCACGCAGGGATTTATATGCCGCAACGTGTATGGCGAGACCGACAACCTGAGACGCGGTGGCAGCGATTACAGCGCAACCATCATCGGGGCAGCCCTGCTGGCCCGGGAGGTACAGATATGGACTGACATCAGCGGTCTGCACAACAACGACCCGCGTTATGTGGAGAACACCCGTGTTATCAGGAGCCTCTCCTTCGGGGAAGCTGCCGAGCTGGCATACTTTGGTGCAAAGATCCTTCATCCCTCCAGCATCAACCCCGCCCGCATGAAAAACATTCCAGTCAGACTTAAAAATACCATGGAGCCAGCTGACGAGGGCACTCTGATCACCTCCGAGTCCACCTTTGAAGAATACAAGGCTGTGGCTGCAAAGGACGGCATCATTGCCCTCAGGATCCGTTCTGACAGGATGCTGATGGCTTACGGTTTCATGAGACGCATATTCGAAGCCTTTGAGGCCTACAGGACCCCGATAGATATGATCACGACCTCAGAAGTATCTGTCTCCCTCACTATTGATGATTCTACCTATCTTGATGACATCATTAAAACACTGGGGTCAATAGGGGTTGTGGAGGTTGAAAAGAACCAGACGATAATCTGTGTAGTGGGTGACTTCCGGCCGGACAGGGTGGGATCAGCCCCGGAAATATTCGAAGCACTGAATGAGATACCCGTCAAAATGATCTCATACGGAGGCAGTGAAAACAGCGTTTCCATTCTCATCAACACCAGTGACAAGACACATGCCCTCAGGGCGCTCAGCAATAAACTTTTTTCAGAAGACTAATGTTCACCAAGGAATTAACGGACCGGCTCAGGAGAAACGAGACTCCTTTCTACTACTATGATCTCGACCTGTTGCGTGAGACTATCTCGGTGGCCTCAGGGGAAGCAGCCAACAGGGGGTTCAAAGTCCATTATGCAGTTAAGGCCAACTTCAACCCGGTGATCATGAAGATCATTTCCGGTTACGGACTTGGGGCCGACTGTGTCAGCGGCAATGAGATTGAGCATGCCATAAGCTGCGGATTCCCTGCCGCTGAGACTGTGTTTGCGGGGGTGGGCAAGAGTGACCGCGAGATAGAGACTGCCCTCAGGCTTGGTATAAAGTGCTTCAATGTGGAATCGTCAGCAGAGCTCGTTGTCATAAATGAGATTGCCGGCAGAATGGGTAAACAGGCCACAATAGCCCTGCGTATCAATCCCAATGTGGAGGCTCATACAATCCGCAATATAACCACGGGTACCGATGAGAACAAATTTGGCATAAGGATTCCGGAGCTGGAGAAGGTAACTGCGCTCTTTACAGAGATGGAAAATATAGTGTTCGGGGGAATGCATTTCCACATAGGGTCACAGATCACTGACCTGCATGTTTACCGCAACCTGTGCTCAAGGGTGAATGAGTTATGGGAGTGGTTCACCGACAGAGGGCTGGAGCCGGCCGACATCAACGTTGGCGGAGGTCTTGGCATAAGCTATGAGGAGCCTGACCGCTTCCCTCCCTTTGCCGATTACTTTGATGTCTTCAGAGAACATCTTGACAGTAAGATACGAAGCACTATCTCGTTTGAGCTCGGGCGGTCGCTGACGGCCGGCTGCGGATCGCTCATTTCAAGGGTTCTGTTTGTCAAGCCGGGTGCCGTTGAGACCTTTCTTATTCTTGACGCGGGCATGACAGACCTCCTCAGACCTGCACTGTACAATGCCTATCACCGGATAGAGAATCTCACCTCGAAACTACCGGTAAAGAAATATACGGTAGCCGGACCGATCTGCGAGACCACAGACACTTTCGGAAAGTTCATTGCCCTGCCGGAGACCAGGCGGGGGGATCTGGTTGCCATAAGGTCGGCAGGCGCTTACGGAGAGGTGATGGCCATGCGTTATAACATGCGTTCGCTGCCACCGTCGATCTTCTCTGATGATATTTGATATCAGGCAATAGGCATCAGGCAATAGGCAGTAGTAAAAAATAAGCATTACGAATTACGAATCAGTGACTTATCCTACAGTCGTGCAATCCATGTGACTAATTAATTTAGAACTTCACTATTGCCTACTGCCCACTGCCTACTNNAAAGCTGCCAGGGCAGCTTTTTTTGTCAGTCTTCTGTTACTTTCGCTTCAGCAACTTCTTCACCGGGTCGGATAGGTAAAGCATTATCAGGCCGAACAACAGTGTAAAAATACCCGATATCAGGTTAACGTTAATGTTCAGGGAGCGGGCGTACATCACGTCATTGCCCATGGTGGCCAGGCCGTAGATGGTTATTATCAGCCCGAAGATCGAGAACATCAGTCCAATAGGAAATCTTATATCTAACATGATCGTCGTTTTTTTTAAGGTTACCAGAACAAAATTGAGAGCACAATCATAATGATTCCGACTATAAGAGCAAGGAACCAGGGTCTGTTGTACCAAAGCACACCACTGTCGTCGAGTTTCTTCGTCATCGAATAGACGAGGCCGTCGAGTTCTGCATCTGTCTTTCCGCGTTTAGACAGCAGTGAGATAACTACTGTCAGAGAGGTTGCCACGGTAAAGGCTATTATGGCTGTCCAGAAGTTCTGTGCCATTTCAACCGGGTATGTATGGATTACCCCGAGCCAGCCGCCCTTGACAAGCGTGGTTGCCCCTTCGGGCTGGGTAAGGCCATGATGCACAAGAGCCAGGAGGAAGCCTGCAAGCAGGCCGGTGAATGCAGCATTGCCCGTTGACCGTTTCCAGAACATACCAAGGAATATCACCGCGAAGAGCGGGGCATTGATCATTGAGAAAATGGTCTGGAGGAAGTCCATTATGTTACCGAACTTACTTGCAATATATGCAGCTGCGATGCTGACCACCACTCCAACTATGGTAGACATCTTTCCGACCTTCAGGTAATGCTTGTCATCTGCCTCCTTGTTCCCTGTTGCGGGGCGGATATAGCTCTGATAAATATCATAAGTCCAGACGGTATTGAATGCCGAAACGTTCCCTGCCATTCCTGACATGAAGGAGGCAAGCAGTGCTGTTACGCCGAGGCCTAGGACGCCTGCGGGAAGATACTGTTTGAGCAGCATGATGATGGTATAGTCATAGATTGGCTGTCCGGCATCATTGAGAGGTAGTGCAAATCCTTTCAACGGATCATTCAGCAGCACCAGTGCAGCGATACCCGGAACGATGATAAGGAATGGGATGAACATCTTCGGTATTGCGCCGATGAGTGGCACCTTACGGGCTGCCGTCATAGATTCGGCTGCCATGGCACGCTGGACAATCAGGAAGTTGGTGCACCAGTAACCGAACGAAAGCACAAAACCCAGTCCTGCGAAGATACCGTACCATGCTACTCCAAGGGGGTTACCGGCTCCGGTACCGGTATATTTCCAGGTTGTGGTCCAGGTGTCAGCGGCAAAGCCCTTGCTCTCCACTATCGGAGCAAGGCCGGCCTGAAGGCCGTCCCAGCCTCCAACGTCTTTCATGACAAGGAAAGCCATGGGCAGGAGTCCGATAACGATGATGAAGAACTGAAGCACTTCGTTGTATATGGCGGAAGAGAGTCCTCCGAGATAGGTGTAGCCAAGGACAATTGCCGCCGAAGCAAAGAGTGACACATTGAAGTTCCATCCCAGGACATTTTCAAGGAGGAGAGCAAGTGCGTACATGGAGATACCCGATGCCAGCACGGTCATGATTGCGAACAGGATGGCGTTCAGTCCGCGCGTCTTCTCATCGAAACGAAGCTTAAGGTATTCAGGTACTGAACGGGCTTTGGACCCATAATAGAACCGCATCATGAAAAGGGCCAGGAAGACCATTGCCGGTATGGCACCAATCCAGTAGAAATGGGTGGTGAGCATCCCGTACTTGAGGCCAGAGCCTGTCATACCCATAACTTCAAGAGCGCCCAGGTTGGTGGAGATGAATGCCAGTCCTGCCACCCATGCCGGGATTGATCTTCCCGCCTCAAGGAAGGCAGAGGCATTCTTCATATACTTTTTCAGGGCCCACCCGATACCCAGTACAAAAACAAAATAGACTATCATTATCAGATAGTCTATTCCGCCAAGCGCGAATTTTGT
>DCSU01000129.1:6793-7026 GCA_002325785.1 Bacteroidales bacterium UBA1458
TTGCGCGATTTTTTTGTTTTATCACCGGATTACTTCGTGGCTGTGGCTTTAGGGCTTCTTGACTTGATGGTAAGCACCTGGCTTCTGTCGCGTGTTGCGGCGCTCTTGGTTCCAGTATAATCAACCCATGCAATGAACTGGTTCAGCTCGTTTCTAAGGAGCTGGTCTGTCATGATGTACTGGATACCATTTACTTCATCCCTGAAGGCGAAGTTGTTATGGTTCACATGCCA
>DCSU01000129.1:7047-10240 GCA_002325785.1 Bacteroidales bacterium UBA1458
AAGCCCTCAACGACAAGGTTTGTCTCATTGTCCCAGTCGTTCAATGTAGGATAGAGTCTCACACTGGCGCTAGCAACGGGATACTCCTGATCCCACTCAAGGACCTCTACCTCAAGCATGGTTGGTGACATTACCTCAATATCGAGATAAGACCTGTCGACCATTCCTGAACTGGAGTACGCACTCAGGACCACTGTAAAGATGCCCGAGGCTGAGTAAGAGTGAGCGGGCTCGAAAGCGTCCGACCAGGTGCCGTCGCCGAAATCCCATTCATAATCAGTGGCGTTGTGTGAACCGTTGAAGAAGAGGATCTCCTCTCCTATCTCAGCCGTTATCTTATCCGAGAAGAAATATGCGTCGGGCTGTACGTCACATGAGCTCAGCATCAATGCTGCTGTTGCTACCGTTGAGATTAATATTCTTTTCATGACTACCGTTATTAGTGCTATTTCGTTAAATCCAAAATCTGTGCCAATTAATAATTTCAATGAATATGGGTATTAAGGGCCCGCCCTGCAAGCATCTTAACCTGCAGAAAAAAATATTATCTTTGCAAACTATTTAAAACAGCGTTTATGATCAGGATCACATTTCCGAATGGCTCAGTCAGAGAGTTCAGCAAGGGTGTAAGCAGTTATGAGATTGCACAGTCTATCAGTCAGGGGCTTGCCAACGAGGTTTATTCAGCCACTGTCAACGGTGAGTTGTGGGATCTCTCACGACCGGTGGAGACGGATGCCACGGTGAGGCTTCACAAGTGGGATGATGCTGAGGCGAAGCATGCCTTCTGGCATTCATCGGCCCATCTCATGGCAGAGGCTCTTGAAGTGCTGTGGCCCGGGATTAAGTTCGGTATCGGACCGGCTGTTGAGAATGGCTTCTACTACGATGTTGATCCCGGTGACGGCAAGGTGATTACCGACGCTGACCTGCCTCTCATTGAAGAGAAGATGAAGGAGCTGGCTGCTAAGAACAGTCCGATCAATCGTTCCGTGGTCAGCAAGAAGGAGGCGATGGAGCTCTTCACTGCCAAAGGTGATGAATACAAGACGGAGCTTATCTCCGAGCTTGAGGACGGGACCATCACCCTCTACCGCCAGGGCAACTTCACCGATCTCTGTCGCGGACCGCACCTTCGTGACACCTCGCAGATCAAGGCAATAAAGGTTCTCAGTCTTGCCGGCGCATATTGGCGTGGCGATGAGAAGAGGAAGATGATGACGCGCATCTATGGCATCACCTTCCCCAAACAGAAGCTTCTTGACGAGTATATGGTGATGATTGAGGAGGCCCGTAAGCGCGATCACCGCCGTATAGGCAAGGATATGGAGCTGTTCGCCTTCTCACCAAAAGTAGGTATGGGCCTGCCGCTCTGGCTTCCCAAGGGAGCTGACATGAAGCAGAGGCTCATCGATTTCATGACCAAAGTGCTGAAAACGAGAGGCTACGTTATGGTCTCCACACCGCACATCGGGAACGTCGACCTCTATAAGACCTCAGGTCACTTCGAGAAGTATGGAGCAGACTCATTCCGCCCGATAACCACCCCACAGGAGGGTGAGACCTTCATGCTCAAGCCGATGAACTGTCCGCACCACTGTGAGATCTATAATGCCACGCCCCACTCATACAAGGAGCTGCCGATAAGGATGGCTGAGTTCGGGACCGTTTACCGCTATGAGATGAGCGGCGAGCTTCACGGACTTACAAGAGTGCGGAGCTTCACCCAGGACGATGCACATCACTTCTGCCGTCCTGACCAGCTTAAGGAAGAATTCAAGAGCATCATTGACCTGGTGCAGTATATCTTCAAGATAGCTGGCTTCAACGAGTTCACGGCACAGATATCCCTTCGCGATCCGTCGAACAGGGATAAGTACATTGGCACTGACGAGAACTGGGAGAAGGCTGAGCAGGCTATAATCGAGGCCGCAGGCGAAAAGAACCTGACCACCACGATCGCCATTGGCGAGGCGGCGTTCTACGGTCCAAAGCTGGACTTCATGGTCAGGGATGCTATAGGACGAAAGTGGCAGTTGGGGACCATCCAGGTCGATTATAACCTGCCGGAGAGGTTCGAGCTGACTTATAACGGCAGCGATAACCAGAAGCATCAGCCTGTAATGATACACAGGGCTATCTTCGGTTCAATGGAACGGTTTGTGGCTGTACTCATCGAAAATACGGCAGGGAAATTCCCTCTCTGGCTGACACCTGATCAGGCCGTAGTGCTGCCCATCAGCGAAAAATTCAATGATTATGCAAAAACTATTTTTAATCTCCTTAATAATTCCGATATTCGCACCCTGATTGACGACAGGAGCGAAAAGATCGGTAAGAAGATAAGGGATAATGAGTTAAAGCGTATCCCATACCTTCTGGTGATAGGTGAAAAAGAGGTTGAAGCCGGTACGGTTTCTGTCAGAAGGCAGGGTGAAGGCGATAAGGGAGTGATGAAGCCGAAAGATTTTATCAGCCTTGTCAGGGAGGATATCTCGAAAGAGATTGGCAACTAAAAGATTGATTTTAAACATAGTATTAATTTAACTGGAGGACAAGACAATAGCAGGACCGACTTATTTCAGGCCCAGGCCAGGAAGAAAACCCGAACCGGAACACCGGATTAACAACAGGATCACAGCCAGAACGGTAAGGGTTGTGGGCGAAAACATCGAACCGAGGGTCATGGATCTCGGCGAAGCCCTTAGACTCGCCGATGAGATGGAGCTTGATCTTATTGAGATATCTCCCAACGCTGAACCACCTGTCTGTAAAATCGCTGATTACCAGAAGTTTCTTTATCAACAGAAGAAGAAACAAAAGGAGATAAAGGCCAATGCATCCAAGATTGTGGTTAAAGAGATACGTTTCGGACCCAACACTGACGATCACGATTACAACTTCAAGTTGAAGCATGCAATCAATTTTCTCGAAGAGGGAGCGAAGGTAAGGGCATATGTATTCTTCAAGGGACGATCGATACTTTTCAAGGACCAGGGAGAGAAGCTGCTGGCACGTTTTGTGGCCGACCTTGATGAGTACGGGAAAGTTGACCAGACACCGAGACTGGAAGGGAAGCGAATGATCATCATCCTCTCACCAAAGAAAAAGAAGTAGTAATTTATTTTATACACATATATATAACATGCCAAAAATTAAGACAAATCCGGGTGCAAAGAAGAGATTTTCTTTG
>DCSU01000036.1 GCA_002325785.1 Bacteroidales bacterium UBA1458
GTAGCCTGTCAGTTGCCTGATAAGAGCCACAGATCCCGTATACCTGTCGTCAGAGTTGGTGCCGCGGAGTATCTCATCAAGCAGGAGCAGAGCCTTAGGGTCTGATTCGGCTCCGGAGATGATTGCCCTGAGTCGGCGCAGCTCGGCATAGAATGAAGATATATTTTCTTCAAGCGAATCGGATATGCGCATGCTGGAGTGGAGCCTGACACGTGAGACTATGAATGCCGAGGCACATACCGGCGCACCGGCAAAAGCCAGCACTGCATTTATACCGCATGTACGCAGAAAGGTGCTCTTGCCCGACATATTAGACCCTGTTATCACTATGGCCTTTCCGGGTCCCTCAACTGAAAAATCGTTGCTGATCCGCCTGTCTGCAGGAATAAGTGGATGACCCATCGTCTCCGCCCTAAATACAAAGTAGTCATCAGTCACAGTGGGAAAAACCCAGCCGGGATTGTTGAAGGTCATATTGCCAAGCGAGGCCAGCACCTCGAATTCAGCCATCGCGGCAAACCATCCGGGGATCCGCAGGGCATGCTCACGCTTCCATCTTTCAAGAGCCATGCAGAAATGTATATCAGTGAAGAAAAGCAGGTTGAGAGGGAATGAAACAAGTACATTCAGTCTCGAGTCGAGCCTGGCTACAAGTTTTGAAAGCTGCCTGATGCGATATGAGGCAGGATTGGTGTCTTTGAATGATCCCTGCAGGTCCACAAGTTTGGCAGCTGTGAAATTCTCGTTCTCAATCAGCCTGATGATCTCGGAGTATGATCTGAGCAGGTCTGATGACCGGCTTACCTGTTCCTGGAGCTTTGATATTTTTTTGAAACGGGTAAAGTAGTAAACGAAGTTGATGATGAACACCGGCGTAAAAATTGCAGCGGGCAATCCTGCTATGACCAGTATAACTGATGCCAGGGCCAGAAGGCTTAGGCCCACGATTATTATTTTCTCACGGTTTGTCTTTATGAAGATATCATCGCTCCTTAGCCACTGCATCAGGGGTGCGGGATCATTACCGGCACCGGCATTCAGGTAACCGAGGGTTATCAACTCCTGTCGCCAGCCGGTCAGAGGCTGGAGTTCTCCAACGGCCTCCTGCCGTCTCAGTATCTCTTCCCTGGATGCAGATTGTTTCAGGTACTCTGCCAGCAGGTCAGAGGCAGGCCTGCTTGTTGTGCGGCATATATACTGAAACAGTGATGCCTTACCGAAGATGTCAAGGTCATAGGAATAGGGGTGATCTCTCTCGATCTGTTCTTCCCCGGCCTTATAAGCGGAGAAATCGCCGTCGATGCACTTTATCTCGAGGCTGTTGATCTCTGCCAGGTGCAGAAATCGCTTCCTGTTTTTCTCAGTCGTCTCATATCTGATCACCAGCCAGGCGAAGAGTATCAGGGCCACTAACAGGGCTGTCAGAGAAGCAGTTATGGAGACAGACAAGAGCAGGGCGAAAAGGATCAGCGCTCCGACAAACACTGCAAGCCGGGCTATTGAAAGATGGTCTGACAACTTCTTCAGTCGTTCGGCAGAAGTGCTGAACTCAGCTTCTCTTGAAGAATAAACATCACGTGGTGGCATCCCGGTTTAATCAGGGTTTAAAGCTAATCAATCTGTCCTGAAATTGAAAAGCAACCGCAATTTGAATACCCCATCAGCAAATTTCGATCTGTTTTGCATGTACCCTCAGTAAATTTTGATCTGATTTTAACCGTTGTTTAACTACCTTTACCCATCTTAACCATTAATACCTCAGACCGCACGACCGCACGACTGCAAGACCGCAGGAATTTAAGACTTTACAGACTTTATGGACTTTAGACTTTCAGACCTTCAGACTTCAGACATATGTTTAATATTGACACCATCTTCTTCGAATTCCTCGGTTACCGAATGAGCTTCCTTGAACTGCTGGCAGTCCTCACCGGGCTGACAGCGGTGTGGCTGGCTGCCAGAACAAATATTATTACATGGCTCTTTGCGCTGGTTAATGCCCTGCTTTTCTTTATCCTGTTTTACCAGGTTAACCTCTATTCAGCCATGGCATTGCAGGTCTTTTTCTTTTGCAATGCCATCTACGGATGGTATAACTGGAGAAGGAAGAGAACGGACGGAGATGAGCCGGTGACCATTATGAAACATAAACACAGGGTCATCTGGGCTGCATTACTTTTTGCCGGGGCAATAGCACTCGGTTCAGTGATGAGCCGCATTCATTTATGGCTGCCTGACCTGTTCCCGGAGGAGGCATCTTTTGTTTTTACTGACGCCATGATTGCCGTAATGAGCATAATTGCCTCGCTGCTCCTTGCCAGGCTCAAACTTGAAAACTGGGTGCTATGGATACTTGTCAATATAATGAGCATAGCATTGTATGCCATGAAGGGAGTCATGCTGGTATCCGTTCAGTATATATTCTTCCTTTTTATGGCTGTATATGGAATTATGGAGTGGAGGAAGCGAATTAACACTACAACGGAGTCAACTCCGGGAGAACATCATAACGCAGATAAATTCATCTCATGAAAACAAAGATTGGAGTAACCCTAATTTCAATTTCAATGATCACCTCTGCATGCCTGAATAACGAAAAGATATTCATGGCATCCGGATATTCTTCGGATAGCCAGAATGATGTGATACTGTGTTCACTTGACGGAGTTGGCAAAACAGCGGTTCTGACAGGCATAGAGGCAGGAAATAACCCCTCGTTTTTCACCTTTGGGAAGGAAGGGCTGGTCTATTTTGTCAACGAGGTTGATTCCTTTGACCTGAAGTCCGGGGGAGCTATCACCACCTTACAATATGATAAGAAGAGTGAAACCCTGGCAAAGCTCGGCTCCATCAACCAGGGAGGGGGAGGACCATGTCATATCACGGTCTCGCACGACGGACAATACCTGATCACAGCCAACTACGGCAGCGGCTCCGTATCACTGGTAAAGCTGAGCAGCGGGGGCATTCCCGAGAAGGTTACTGATGTGATCTTCTACGGTGAAAAGTCGCATCCGCATATGACCCTCTATAACCCGCGATTACACACATATTATGTCTCGGACCTGGGGCTTGACAAGGTACATCAGTTAAAGCTTGATTCTGACCTGGGCCTGCTTATGAACGCAGTTGTTCCCTCGTTCAGCAGCGAGCCGGGGAGCGGTCCCAGGCATATGGCGATTGATAAAGCAGGTGCCAATCTCTATGTTATCAATGAACTGAATTCAACAGTGTCAGTTTATAATATCCTGTCTGATACCGTGAATGTAAAGCAGACGGTTAGCACCCTGCCGGAAGGTTTCGGGGAAAAGAGTTACTGCGCTGATATCCACCTGTCCGGCAATGGCAAAAAGATTTACGGTTCCAACCGGGGGCATAACAGCATTGTGACTTTAAAAGTCAGAGCCGATGGGACATTGTCGAATCCTGCTCATCAGGATTGTGGCGGCAACTGGCCGCGTAACTTTGCAGTTGCAGGATCCGGTAAATATTTCCTGGTGGCAAACCAGAGATCAAATGAGATTTCCGTTTTATCCGGCAGCAGTATCTCTGAAGAGGCTGTTTCAGCTTTGCCCCTCAATGCTCCGGCCTGCGTCCGGTTTCTGAAATAGTCCACAGTTAACAGTCTACAGTCAACAATCATAACTTATTGATTAATTGAGGACTGCCGACTGAGGACTGATGATTGCAAACTGTGGGCATAATATGTCCCACAATTACTTGTATATTGATCATATGTTCATTATCTTTGTAATGAGCAAATGATCAAAAAGTGTCACCACGGCCGAAAAGATTAAGGAGAGTAAGTAATCCGCCACTTGTGTCGGGTTTCAAACCGTATGGCGGGATTGCCAGGGATGAACATCCTCAGTCAGTATTTCTGCACCTCGAGGAATATGAGGTAATCAGGCTGTGTGATTTTGAAAATCTGAATCATCACGAAGCTGCCCGGGTGATGGATGTCTCGCGTCCGACCCTTACACGCATCTACGCAAAAGCGAGGGCAAAAATTGCTGATGCTCTTGTAACCGGTAAGCAGATAATCATTGAGGGCGGGAAAATTTATTTTGACAGTGAGTGGTATAAATGCAGCGGGTGTAATTGTTTATTCAACCAGCCGGAAAAGAGTGTCGCCCCGTCAGAGTGTCCGCTATGTGGAAGCGACAGAATCATCAATTATGTTCCTTCGGATGAGGCGATTCCTGTGACCCTTCACAGCAATGTTGATATATGCGTTTGTCCGGCCTGCGGCTTTGAGAAGCAACACGAGCCGTCCCGGCCATGCAAAGAAGAGATTTGCCCGGTATGCAGCAGCCGGCTGATGAGAAAAAACAATCTGCTGGCGAAAGATATGTAATAAGAAAAAATATGAAAGTAGCGATAACAAGTACAGGGCAAAGCCTTGACAGTAATCTAGATCAGCGGTTCGGCCGCTGCGCATTCTTTGTCATTTATGACACTGAAACAGGAGGGGTTGAGATCCTTCCAAACCCGAACAAGGATGCTGAGGAGGGTGCCGGACCGGCATCGGTCCAGATGGTGGCATCAAAGGATGTGAAGAAGATAATTTCCGGTGAGTTCGGAGTGAAGATAAAGTCGCTTCTTGACAGCCTTAAAATCCAGATGGTTGTTTACAAGGAGCCGGAGAAGACAGTTAAGTCAGTAATTGACATGTTGAATAAGTAACTCAAAATCGAAAAGTTATGCCACAATTAGATCAGAAGGGTCCTGAGGGCCAGGGAGCCATGACAGGCAGGAAAGCCGGACGTTGTACCAATTTTGGTGCCGGTAAGGCAGTGAAGGGAATCGCTGACAGCAGCGATAAGGATGAAAATGCCCCGGTAACCGGAGGCAGAGGCACAGGTCAGGGTCGCGGCGCGGGTAAGGGCGCAGGCAGAGGCCAGGGTAAGGGTTCAGGAACTGGTGCCGGACAAGGCCGCGGTGCGGGCGGTGGCAAGGGGCGGGGCACTGGCGGAGGCCAGGGCCGTGGTCAGGAAGGCAGAAGCGGCGCCGGAGCAGGCGCCGGCAGAGGCAGAGGCGGCGGCAGCGGTGCAGGAAGATAGAACCGGAGAACCGGAAGAATAAACCATGCGTTTATCCGGGCATCTGGCAGCCAATGGTGTGCAATTCATCCAAAAATCATAAATAAAAGAATCTTAAACATGAAAAAACGTATAGCAATTCCCCTTGAGGGAGGAATCCTTTGTTCACATTTCGGCCATTGCGAACAGTTCGCAATAGTGGATGCCGACGACAAAGCAATAACCGCCCAATCACTCATCACACCCCCGCCTCATGAGCCGGGACTGCTTCCCGGATGGCTGGCAGAAAAAGGAGTGACTGACGTCATTGCAGGCGGCATGGGACAAAGGGCCATTAATATCTTTAACCAGCATTCAATAAATGTATTTGTCGGGGCACCGGTAAAAAGCCCGGATGAACTGGCAACAGACCTGCTGAATGATAAGCTGCAGGCCGGAGCAAATTATTGTGACCATTAACAGACTGTCATGGAAAAGAAAAGGATTGGTATCATTATATGCGACCGGTATTCCACATGCGCCGGTGGCAAGTGCTTCAGGTCCGTACGCAACCGTGAGGGTGCTTTCGACAGATATAAGGATCAGGATATAGAGGTAGCAGCATTTACAACCTGTGGAGGATGCCCTGGCGGAAACGTGGAGTATACACCTGAGGAGATGATAAAGAACGGTGTGAGCGTCATTCACCTTGCCACCGGCCTCGTTGTAGGTTATCCACCCTGTCCCCGGCTCGACTATTTCACAAGGTTCATCCCTGAGAAGTATGGCATTGAGGTGGTCGTCGGTACTCACCCTATCCCTCAGAAGTATTACACCACACACATGAACCTTGGCACCTGGAACGGGACAGCAATGCAGCGGTTTATCCAACCAACGCTGGCTGATGAGACAATCAGGCTGGCCTACGACTAGAAGCAAAACTGATGAAGATAGCAGTTGCAAGCGGCAAGGGCGGTACAGGGAAAACCTTTGTCGCCACAAACCTTTTTAATGTGCTGTCAGGTCGTGGCGAAAGAGTCACACTGGTCGACTGCGACGCAGACGCACCTGATGACCTGTTATTCTTTCCTGCGGAGAAGATCTCAGAGACTGAAGTAACCCACCAGGTACCGGTCATCAACAAAGATGCATGCACATGGTGCGGACGGTGCAGCAACTGGTGCAACTATAACGCGATTTTCTACGTTCCGACTGCAAAAGTTATAGAGGTTATAGAGAATCTGTGCCACGGTTGCGGAGCATGCAGCTTCGCATGTAACTCGGATGCAATAACTGAAAAGCCGGTAGTGCTGGGTACGGTCACCTCTTTCAGGACCGACAGGGGTTATCCTCTGGTTGAAGCCCGCCTGCGCGTCAATGAGATGTCGCCTGTCAGGGTTATCAAAGCAGCGATTAAAGAGGCCGGTGAGGATGGTGTTGTCATACTTGACTCGCCTCCCGGAACATCATGTCCTTTCATCCAGACGGTTGACAGGGCTGATTATGTTTTACTCGTGACGGAACCCACCCCGTTCGGTCTGAGCGATCTCAGGCAGAGCGTTGAAACACTTAGGACAATGAACAAACAGTGCGGGGTGATAATAAATCGCGCCGATATCGGAGACAGCGGGGTGAAGAACTATCTCAGGGAGGAACAGATCCCCCTTCTTGGCGTGATTAATTATGGCACAGACATCGCAAGAAGTTATTCAGAAGGCAGGCTCATAACCGAAGAGAGCGAAATTATGACCGGTTTCTTTGCCGGGATTGCAGACAAAATCATCTCAGAACATGGAACTGGCAGTAATTAGCGGCAAGGGCGGGACAGGCAAGTCGAGCGTGACTGCAGCATTTGCCACGCTTGGCGAAAAGCTTGTGGTGGCCGACTGTGATGTTGATGCGGCAAACCTCTACCTTCTCTTCAATCCTGAACATGACACCGAACAGGTTTACATCGGAGGTCACAAGGCTGTAGTGGATCATAGTCTCTGCACCGTCTGTGGTATCTGCGAGAGTTATTGTCGTTTCGATGCAATCAGGGAAGTGGAGGGGAAGATAATAATCTCAGAGACCTCCTGCGACGGATGTTTTTTCTGCTCAAGGATCTGTCCGACGGATGCAATAACAATGGTACGCAGTGATAAGAGCAGAATGTACTCCGGCACCTTCAGGAACGGGATGATGGTTTACGGCCGGCTGGCTCCGGGTGAGGAGAACTCGGGCAAGCTTGTAAGCATGGTAAGGGACGAGGCGAAGAGAGTGGCAGCGGAAAAGGGAATGAGCACGATCCTTCTCGACGGTCCTCCGGGTATTGGCTGTCCGGTAATTTCGACTGTGACCGGTGTTGACAGGATAGTAATAGTCACGGAGCCAACAATGTCTGGCCTTGCAGACCTGAAGAGGGTTCATGAGGTGGCCTGTAAATTCACATCGGAGGTAGGAGTCATAATCAACAAGGCTGACCTGAACGAAGCGATGGCAGACAGAATCGATGGATGGTGTACAGCACAGGGCAGTGCCATTCTTGGGCGCCTGCCTTTTGACAGGCGGGTAACGGAGGCTATGGTAGCGGGGAAGAGCATAACTGAGATGCATCCTGATACGGAGATAAGCAAAACGATAACAGATATTTGGAATAAATTATTGACAGATGGAAAAGAATAACTTGTTTGAGAAATTACCCATGGAGGGTGTTAAGAATATTATAGTGGTTGCATCAGGCAAAGGCGGAGTCGGTAAATCAACCATTGCAGCCAACCTGGCCATAGCACTGGCCCGTAACGGGATGAAGACCGCACTGGTTGACGCGGATATCTTCGGTCCGTCTATACCTACCATGTTCGGTATTGAGAATGAGCGGCCCGAGGTGACTGCGAACGGCAATAAGGAGATGATATTTCCCATAGAGAGGTTCGGGATTAAAATAATTTCAATAGGCTTTTTCATTGACCGTAACCAGTCGCTCATATGGAGAGGACCCATGGCAGCCAATGCAGTGAAGCAGCTTTTTGAGGATACCCAGTGGGGTGACATAGACTATATGATCATCGATTTTCCTCCCGGAACGAGCGACATTCAGCTGACTACCGTTCAGAAGCTTAATCTTACCGGCGCCATCATTGTGACAACCCCGCAGGAGATAGCTCTGAACGACGCCCGCAAGGCATCATCAATGTTCCTAAATCCCGACCTTAAAGTTCCTATTCTGGGAGTTGTTGAGAACATGTCATGGTTCACACCAGCGGCGCATCCGGAGGAGCATTACTATCTTTTTGGAAGGGGAGGAGGAATGAAGCTGGCTAAAGAGTACGACACAAAACTGCTCTGCCAGATACCCCTTGTTATGGAGGTTGGCGAAGCTGCCGATGAGGGCCGTAATGTCTTCCAGCAGAAAAACAAGACTGCAGTAGAGGCTTTCGAGACCCTTGCCGGCCAGGTTATTGAGGCAACAGAAAATTCAGTTACAAGTAAGTAAATTATCAATAAAATGAAAAACACAGATGTATTAATAATAGGTGGAAGTGCTGCCGGAATGGTGGTCTCTCTTACAGGCAAGTCGGCTTATCCCGAAAAGAGTTTCACCATGATCAAGAAGCAGAAGGACGTAATGGTGCCGTGCGGTATACCATACATCTATGGTACACTTGACAGCTCAACGCTTAATATCATGCCTGTTGATAATATGATGGAAAAGGCAGGAGTGGAGACCATGGTAGGAGAGGTGGTCTCATTGGACAACAAGGCAAAGACTGCAAAACTGGCTGACGGGTCTGATATTGGATATGAGAAGCTTGTCATTGCCACAGGCTCATATCCCACCATACCAAAATGGCTCAAGGGAACGGATAAGGATGGTGTATATATAGTGCCAAAGGATAAGGCCTATCTTGATGAAATGAAGGAGAAACTCTGCTGTTGCAAGAGGGTTGTTGTGATAGGCGCCGGTTTTATAGGCGTTGAACTCTCTGATGAAATGAGAAAGATAGGCCACCAGGTGGTGCTTGTTGAAAAACTCCCCAATATCCTTTCACTTGCATTTGATGAGGAATTGTCGGAAAAAATCGCCCTGCTTCTTAACGATCGGGGAGTTAGTATAAGGACAGGTTGTGGAGTATGTGAGATTAAGGGAGACAAGAAAGTTGAAGGGGTACTTCTGGACAATGGGGAGGAGATGCCAGCTGATGCGGTAATACTGACGATAGGCTATAAACCCAATACTCAACTTGCAAAAGACTCAGGAATTTATGTTGATGAGAGCGGTTTTATTGCTGTTGACGAATACATGCGCACCCATGAACCTGATGTATTTGCCATAGGCGACTGTGCACAGAAGCGCGACTTCGTGACCCGTCGCCGGGTGCCTACCATGCTGGCCTCAACGGCATGTGCCGAAGCAAGGATAGCAGGAATGAATCTTTATCAATTGAATGTTGTCAAAACCTTTTCAGGCACTATAGCAATATATGCAACAACTATCGGTGATATTGGATTTGGTACTGCCGGGCTTACAGAAGCAACTGCAAAAGCAGAAAATATTGATGTCCTGACTGGTTTCTTCGAGGGTATAGACCGCCATCCCGGTACTCTCCCGGGGGCACATAAGCAGGCAGTCAAACTTATTGCCAGCCGGAGTTCAGGAGTGATCATCGGCGGTGAGGTGATCGGTAGCTGCAGTGCAGGTGAGCTGACCAATGTTATTGGTATGATCATCCAGAACAGGATGACAATCAATTCGCTGCTTATCTCGCAGATTGGCACTCATCCGTTGCTGACTGCTTCACCTGCTGCCTATCCGCTCATCAAGGCGGCAGAGATCATCGACAAGAAGATGAGGGCCAGGTAA
>DCSU01000034.1 GCA_002325785.1 Bacteroidales bacterium UBA1458
CCCTCCTGGTAGCGGGGAAACTCATGTGCATGGGTGATCGCCGCCTCGCTTCTGCAGCATCAAAGTGTGTTCCCCCAGTTGTTATGTTTTCAAGATCACCTGTATATTTCAACTTTCTTGAACTGCATTCGTCATACCAGGCTTCAAGGTCGGATATGGCAGCCCAGGCATTGAAGCTTTTCACCGGGTAGCTGATCTTCATAAAGGCGGCCAGAGTGGCGTAACCACCACCTGAAACACCAACTATATGGACATCTGCAGGATCTGCATCGGAGTTCCTCAGGGCGTAGTTAATTGCATCCTCAATATCCGCAATTACAAGGTCAGAACCACCTGCTTCCGGCCGTATGTTGGGGCCCCTGAAATCAGGATGGATATAGTTCCACCCTCTCCGAATTACCTCTTCAGCAAGCGGATCCTCCTGGTTATAGTCGCCGCTCCATGTATGCAATGATACTATCAGAGGAGCATTCGCCTTCGTGGCAGAGGCATAAAACATGGCCCTCTGCATTGAATCATCAGAAGTCGATCTGATTTCAACGATTCCACATTCGGCAGGCCAGCCGGTATTCAGTGTATCATCCCAGGAGAGGACTGTTTCCTGCCCGAATAAAGAACAGGTTAGCAGAAAAATAAACAAGCCAAATACCTGAATTTTATACATAACTGTCGGATAATTATTTAAACACCTTTTGCTATATACTCAAATCATATAAACCACTTAATAGCCTGTATAAATGCTATATAATTGCATAGATTATTCATAAATCCGGGTTGGATTTTCAGACCGGTGTAACTCCTTTTACAAGAATAACATTACCATATTTTGCCGTCTCGCCGGTCATGACAATGGCAAATGCGCTTTTTGCGCGCTCATAAAAGGTAAACCGGTCCAGTCGTTTTATAGGAGGCAGGTCAGGATTGGTAAGATGGATACTCTTTCTGTATGAGATCTCCACGCCGGGATCTAGCTTGTCGCCTGCCACGGGTTCCATCATGACCACCGGGTGGGGCACGTAACTGTCAAGCTCGAAAAGAGGAAGAATCGCCTCCAGGAGATCGGAAATACGGAGCCCGTCAGCCCTGATTACTATTTTGCCCAGGGACTCGCCCGGGAAGTGTGCGTCGGCCAGAACGAGCTCATCACCATGGCCCATACGGGCCATCACCTCAAGTAACTGAGGGGAGATAAGCTGAGAAATTCCCTTTAACATAATCACGGTTTGAATACAGGTAGTGAATTTAATCTTTTGAAAGCAAAAAATGACGGTATATGATCAACAATTTCCCCTAATGCCGGTTATTAAAGTATATTGAATAATTTTATACAGATTTTATACAATCAAGCGATGAACAACAAAGATTTCTTCACACTTGCCAACGGCGTAATAATCCCCGCCATCGGATTCGGCACATGGCAAATACCTTCAGGTGACATTGCCTATAACTCAGTAAAAGTGGCCCTTAAGGCCGGATACCGTCATATAGATTCGGCTCAGGCTTACGGCAACGAAGCCAGTGTGGGTAAGGCCATACTTGACTCCGGCATAGACCGCAGAGAGATATTCGTGACATCAAAACTGCCGGCTGAGATAAAGAGCTATGAAAAGGCAGTCAGTCACGCCGCGCTGACAATGAAGAATATCGGCCTCGACTACATCGATCTTTATCTCATCCACGCCCCCTGGCCATGGACGGAGATCGGCGCCGACTATACCAAAGAGAATATCGAGGTGTGGAAAGCAATGGAGGAGTTCTATGAGAGTGGGAAAACCCGTTCGATAGGAATATCAAACTTCAACGTTAAAGATATCGATGCCATACTTGAGAACAGTCGCATCAGTCCCATGGTTAACCAGATAAAGCTACATATCGGACATCCCCAGGAGGAGATAACGGGACACTGCCGCAAAAATGGAATACTTGTCGAAGGTTACTCACCACTCGCAACCGGGAAACTATTAAATAGCAAAGAGATTGCCGGAATTGCAAAGAAATACGGGAAGAGCGTGGCACAGCTCTCAATTCGTTACGTCCTGGAAAAAGGAGCCCTGCCCCTTCCAAAATCGACACACCCTGAATACATAAGCCATAACCTTGATGTCAAATTCAGTATCACCGGCGACGATGTCAGTTATCTCGACAGTCTCAAATAAGGATAAGGTCTTTCGGTTGTAAAAACCTATTAATAACCTCTCTTCCCTGTCAAAATAGCTATATTACACAATTGTATTTTCACTATTTTGGTGATGTGAAATATCATCTCCATTGACCATACCACACCTCACGAGATTGGCTGCATTGCTGTCAAGCCCTTTCGTTCTGGCCGCCATTCTTTCATTGTCAGCTGTGAGATCACCGACCTGCATGACAGCGACGGGAAGCCCTCCGGGACACTTGCCAGAGTGAGAATCCAATACAGGAGTGATAAAGTCCTTGCTGGTATTTAAGGCAAAAATCACCCTTTTCGGGGATAACAGCTTATATCACCACCTCTACCTTTACACATGAAGAATTAATGCGCTTTTAATAATCTGTTGAACACGGAATCATACTTAAATGATGTCATTTGCTTACTAATATTCTGCCCGTAATTGCTCTCCTGACTTTTTCAAAATCAAAAAACATGGCCCGAAAATCAATTTTCCTGCTTTTTTTCCTGATTATTTCCGGAATACTTGCGATAGGACAAACGAGCACCGCGTATAAATCGGTTAAAATTGACACAACACGAAAAGTTACATCATCCGAAGTTGTTAAAATTGCGGAAAGGTTCCTGCTGCGGCAAATGAAGGAGACTAGTTTCGATGTCATGGAGAAAAGCTTTGTTGACCAGGAATTCAGCAAACTGGATGTAGAAGGGGCAGACATTTATAAGATCGCACAGGGATTAAGCTCCACCGCTGTCTTTTTTACCGGAACCGGACAATCAAAAAATATTCCGGTGCTATTTTCGGCCAAAGCGGTTACCATGTTTCCTGAAGATACACTGATAATCAATAATTTTGGAGCCGTTTTAAGAATGCTTGACTCGGTTAAAACATCTGTACCTGTTTTTCTTTATGCCAAAACTCTTTGTCCCAATGCCCCGGTTATTTTAACCAACCTGGGGAACTCGATGTTTGAGCTGTACGATGACAAGTCGGCTGAAAGTTTTTACAAAAAGTCGCTTCAAATTAATCCTGATTATGCCCTTGCGAGACATGGTCTGGTGAATGTTTACCTCAAACGGAAAGACATCGGGCGAGCCATGGAGGAACTTTATAAAGGCGTAACAGGTATTTACAGTGAATCTCTGGCTGATGTTAAGAATAAGGTAAAACCCGATAAAAAAAGTTCTCCTCCCGCACCGCCGGAAATGGGAGAGCCCGGAGAAGGTTCAGAAGAAGGAGGCGATCAGGATTCGCCAAATCCGAACGTTCCGGTTGACAACCTTGTGCTGCCCGAATTTCCTGACTGGTCGGAGATTGGAGCGCTGCTACATGACAATTCAATAGAAAATATAAGTAAAAAACTGACCGGGATTAAACCCACTGACAATGCATTAGAAAAAGCGATGGCGCTTCTGAAGATGACACCCGAACAGAAGCAGCTTTGGTATGAAAACGAAACCCGTCCCGGCAGGATTCTGCTAAAGGGAAATAAGCTCGCAATGGAAATGATGGAGGAATATTTCACTTATCAGCTTAAGGCCGCTGACCGGAATTACATCCGGTCTGACAGCATTAACGGGGTGTGGTTTGAAGAACAGGTTGAACATGTTACCGCAAACGATGAAGCCAAAGTAAAGCAGCTGGGAGCAGATCCTGCAGCTTATCAGGCTTTTCTGGTTGAACGGTGCAACCTCCTTACAGGGATAAACGATAAAAGTTTTGTTGACTGGAAAGAGGCTGCTTCAGTAAGGCATAAAACATACGAAGATATCCTGATGACTTACTGGGTATTGTGCGAACAATATCTTAACCGTACGTATAATTCTGATGAATTTGAGGAGCTTAACAGCAAACGGAAATCTTATGTTGCTTCCAAATTTGGCATGATTTATACCGACTATTCATTTCGCAAGCTTCAGTTCGGGATTTCCAATATGGCTTCATTTGCATCGGCTACAGGAAAATGTCCACAGGCGCCGCCGCCGCCGGAGCCACCGGAAGAAGAGGAAGATGATGTGAATATTCCCGATAAAAATGCAGTTCCATGTCCGTTTAAAGAAATGAAACTCAAAATCGGGTTGGGAGTGTGCAGCGTGGGAATCGACTGTGAAAGCATTGAGGGCGAATGTGGCGAGGGTTTGATTGCAGGTGCAAAATGGAACTATAAGAAAAAGGAACTGACCCTTTTTGGCGGAGCCGGGCTGAAAGCCGATTTCGGCATAAAGGGTATTGATGGCAGTTCGGCAAGTGCTTCTGCCAAGGCCGGATTCGGGCTGACTTTTAACAATAAAGGCCAGGCTATTGATGCTAGTTACAAAACAGAGATTGGCGCCAGCGCCACGATGGGGAAATATGAAGCAGGACAAACGCTTGAAGTCAATATGACAGCAGCTACCGGTATTGATGTAAGCCGCACAAGTGAATTTGTAAACAAGGTATTTTAATAAATATCAAACCCATAAAATACAGGCTGGTCTTCTTTCATAAAGAGACCGCTTAAAAAAGGCATGGATGACTTTTATGTGATCATACAAATGACAAAACAGAGAGAGAAGCCCATAAATAGTGCTCTCACTCTGTTTCAGTAGCCCCACTAGGAATCGAACCTAAATTTCAGGTTTAGGAAACCCGCGTTCTATCCATTGAACTATAGGGCCGCGCGTTTGCAGCCGCAAATTTAAAGTATTTTTCGGTTATAGCAAACACAAAGGATTGTTCCGGAGACGGTAAGATGACGCTGAGCCATCAAAAAATGGAGGTTTTCATTACCAGAGCATGAAAACCTCCACCAGGAAAGAGATCAGTATCTCTTTCACTCCCCCCTTGTTTCTATCCTATTTTGTTGAGAGCAGATCTCTCCATATTTTTTCTATTGCTGCACCGTCTTCGGGGAAAAGTCCCAGCGTTGCGAAGTGACCCCAATGGCTTGGCACCCTGCATATTTTGCAGTCTTTAATATGTTCGCACTGTTCTACGATATCGCTTTCATCAAACATCATGTCTTCCGTAAACACTATGGGCCACATTTTTGCCTTGATAGCCTTCTGTGCCATGACAAGGTCACCGCCGGTATTCAGGCTGGCATCGGCATGCTGCCATGCCCAGGCCATGGTAATGAGATTGTTCGGGTCCATAGGAAGAAAATGGCCTTCCCAGATTCTTCTTTCAAAATCCTCGAGTGATGTGAAACCCATTCTTTTCCAATGTTCGCCCTGATACATCTCCTTACTCGCAGCAATCAATGAAAAGAGACGGCCCAGATTCCTCAGACCTGCCTGGCATGCATGAGGCTCAGTATAAAAACCGTTATTGAAGTTGGGATCATTGCGGAGACTGTTCATTACCAGGTCGGTCAGAATGGTATTCCAGGGACATGCTTTTAGTGAGGCACCTATGGGAGCCGCACGCTTAACCATATCAGGATAACGGACAGCCCATTCAAACACCTGCTGGCCGCCCATTGACCATCCGGTAACCATCTGAATCTCCGTTATACCGAATTTTTCAGTCACCAGTTTATACTGTGCCCTGACCATATCACCGACTGTGACATGCGGAAACGCTCCCATGGAATATGGACCAGATGTATTTGAAGGTGACGTAGAGATGCCGTTCCCTATCAGGTTAGGCATAATGACAAAATACTTGTCAGTATCAATTGCCTTGCCCGGTCCGACCAGGGGAGCCATGAACATATGAGACCCTGAAAACATTATCGTAAAGACTATTGCATTGTCTTTCTGCGGATTCAGTTTCCCAAAAGTTACATAGGCCTGCTTGCAGGCAGGAAGGACAGCTCCGTTTTCAAGCTCGAAGTTGCCCAGATTGAACTCTTCCCATGCACCATGAACTTCCGGAGCATAGAATTCATTGTAAACCTGTGCGTTTACCTCAGTAAAGCAGAGGGTCAACACCAAAATCATCAGCACACTTGCTGCATTCAAAAGTTTTTTCATAATGACTTGTTTTAGTTAATAAAAGTTTATTTAACAGGTGATCGATTGATTCGTTCGTACCGATGGCAATAAGATATCTCTCAACGGGAAGATGATGTTTCATTGGTGTTATCTCACAGCTGCCCCTTACAATTTGTATCAGTGATGCATCATTCTCTCCCTTGAAATTAACTACTCCCTTTACGCGGTAGACAGATCCCGGCATGCTGGCAATCTCATTCAAAAAAAGTGATTTTTCAATTGGAGCATTCAGTATGATTTTCCCGGCAGTTATCTTTTCGTCCGTATGAGTGTGGTGTTGCCCGGAAACGCTATCATTTACAGATTTCTCATAAAGCGATGCATTTCCTATATTCCCGGCGACCTGGATGAGGAGAGACATATTTACGTCGCCATAATTGCATTTTATTATCCCGGCGGCGGGGTTGATCTCCTTTAACTGCCGGCACAGATCGTCAGTCTGCTTTTTGGTAATCATGTCACACTTGTTGAGCACCAGAAGGTCAGCGCTCCTGGCCTGATCAGTAATAATTTCACTGTTCGCGGCTGAAGCAGTGAAGTTGGCTCCGTCAATCATGGTTATCACCATCTCCAGTCTCACCAGGTCACTTATTAGATCGAGTTCTCCGGCTAGATTGAATGGATTCGCCAGGCCGGTCGTTTCCAGGATAATGATGTCAGGTTTCAGTTGGGCGGTTATTCTTTGAATACCCTTCTTCAGTTCACCGATAAGAGAACAACATACACACCCTTCGTCCATCTCCGTAACCGCATACTGGTCTTCCAGCAGTCGGGCATCGATGCTGGCAGAGCCGATCTCATTCTGAATAACGGCTACAAATCGGTTTCGGCTCACCTGGTATTCAATGAACCTCCTGAGAAAGGTAGTCTTTCCGGAGCCCAGATACCCTGTCAGTATTATCAGTGAGGGTTTCTGAATATTTGTGTCGCCATTGACGGTTTCACTAACTCTGTCAGCTGCAAAACCGCCAACAGACC
Organism: Bacteroidales bacterium UBA1458; assembly: GCA_002325785.1. Classification (GTDB taxonomy): domain Bacteria; phylum Bacteroidota; class Bacteroidia; order Bacteroidales; family VadinHA17; genus SR-FBR-E99. The sequence goes on from DCSU01000034.1 coordinate 7,109, forward strand.
ACCAGGGAGATTCAACAAAAGGCTTCTCCTTCCTGTAGCCGCTTTCCCAATAGTCAAAAAATGAGGCGTCACAGTTGTACTGATCGCTCTCCCTGAAGTGAGTACCGAAATCTTCACTGCCGTATCCGAGAGAAACCGACCGGATGTATTCATGTCCCTTGCAGGTTCCTTGTTTTTCATCCTGAAAATCCGGCCTGTAAAGAACATGCGCCGCAGCGTCAGGTACCGAATCCAGGTTATGGGTGAATGTTGCTGCCAACAGCTCAAACAGTGTGAATGACAGGCTAAAGAGAGACCTCTGTTCCTCTCCATTCCCGCTCAACAATAAGTTATCGCATGCACCTGACACGATCTCTTTGCCGTCAATCAGCTGTTGTATGAAGCCAAATGACTCCGCAGAGCTCAATGTCAACCATAAGGACAGTGATCCGGTAAATATTGAGACATCAATCTCTCCGATAAGGAAATAGATGGCAAAGTCCGGATAGCTGGTGTATTTACGAACCATTGACATGTAATCTTTCCTACGCTGAAGGAGAGCCGTACTTTTCGGAAAAAGAACCGGCTTCTCATCCGGAGAGGGAAAATAGTAAATGCCGTATTTCGCTCCTGTCAAACCCTTACCGGATAAAGTTCCGGACTCTGAGAGGCCGTAAATACCATCACTGCCAACGACACTGAATGTCCATCCACTGCCATTTCGACATATGGGATTGATGCCCTCCCATCCAAGTTTCTGCATTGATCTTGCCGAGAAACATGTTCGTATGAGAAGAGCATTCAGTAGACCATGGATATATCCTTCCCTGTTTTCACCGGGAGAGACTGGATATAGACTGGCTAGGCTCATGAGATTTCCTCTTCGTTGTGGCAGGACGGCTGCAGTATTGTTAATCAGGCTTTAAATTCAATTATGTCTCCATTACCAAGGTATGCCTCATCCTTGGATCCGAACCGTGCTGTCCCCTTTATCACGTTATAACCCCGGGCTATGAATTTCTTTGCAGTAATGATCCCTGTGCAGTGGTTACATCCAATTTTTTCAAACCCCCAGTCTCTCATTGCAATGACCATGTCATCGTATTTCGGATCCCAGTCCTCAAAGGGAGATATATGTAGGCCACCGTAGATCCCGTGCATCTGGTCCTTATCATATTTCAGTTCCCTGAAAGCGGTGTCTGCAAGCTGTATTATACCCTCATGGCAGCACCCGCTGACACATACAAGCCCAATATCCTTGACGTTAAAATATAACGACAGCTCACCGAACACCCGGCAGATGATGGGAACTCCGAATGAACAGACCACAAATCCGGGGGCGATCTCCCTTAGGCCTGCCTTCACCTCCGTAAGCTCACCCCTGAACCCGCAATCAGCTATGTATTGCTTGTCTTCGGGATAAAAACCCTCAGGAATATAGGTGGCAATTGTCGGGTCATACTTGTATGTCACTGGCAGACCCCAAAAATGGTCAAAGTGGGAATGGGAGATAAAAAACTTCTCTATCTCGTGATTTGCAAGCATATTATCTATGCCTTCTCTCCTGAAGCACGCCTCCATCCATTTGAATGACCAGCCTGAGTCAAGAAGATACTTATGGATCTGTCCATCCATATCCTCCATCTCTATAAGAGCTGCAAAACCTCCGGCGTTGTCGGGGTTCACCGACTTTTCATATACAATCTCCCAGGCCTCCTCAAGTTTGTTGGGCAGCAGATGCCTGAATGTCTTAATCCCGTCGGCATAAGAGCCCTTTGCCAGGCCCTGGCCGTTGCCAAAAGGTGGCCAGTTGTAATCATACTGGTTAACAAGCAATCCGCCTGCATTCCGGATGTCGCCCATAAGAACAGCATTGTCAAACCAGCTTGTTTCGGAGATATTAGTGATTTTCACCCTCTTACAGACTCCAAAATCATGCTGTTTCCTCTCAATCGCCGGTAGAAATTTCTTTCTCTTTTCTGAGTAGGAAAAGATCCCCATTGTTGCCAGTGCCCCCAGTCCTAAGCCACTGGCAGAGCCTTTGATAAAATCGCGCCTGGTAAAATCCTTGCTAGTATTTTTATTTGTGGTCATAACCTTGATTATTAGACATTCGACTTAATAATGGTAAATATGTCACACCATTTGGGGAGGAACTTCAGGAAAGCGAAATAGAGAATGACAGCCAATGTGACTCCGGCAACCAGTCCGCCTATAAATCTTGGGTTCCAGTTAATCTCTTTCTCAACAGAAGGCTCAATGGCACTTTCGGCTTCTTTCGCCGGTATAAGTTTCCATCCTGGCCAGCCATCCATGAACCAGTAGTTTATGAGCATCACATTAATCAGCCATATCATAGGTATCATTGGGAACTGCTGAGGATGTGAATAACCTTCCTGCGTGCCAAGAAACAGATGAGATGTTTTATAGTAAGCAATGTATAACAGCGCAGCAGCAATGATCGTAACAACGGTCCGTATCACCACATTGACCGGCCGGCTGTATTTCCGGGGCCAGTTATCAAGGTAGAAGTATAGGAAGAGACTGGGCACCAGCCAGAAGATAGCCATCTCGCCCACATGCAGCCATCGCCAGTCAGGAGCCATAAGACGCTTTGTACCGCGCACTGCCTGACCCCAGGCGAGCTCCTGTGCAAAGTAGAGGAAGAAGGCGATTGCCACGGCAATGACGAATATCCCTGCAAATGATGCCAGCCGCCGGAGCCAGTCCTGCTTAATAAGATCAAAGGGATATTTCTCCCAGATCGTCTCATATATCCAGACTACAACCGTAGCACTCATAATCCATGCAATGTGAAAATTGCCGGACACGGTATTGGCAAATTTTTCCCAGTAAGGAGGAGTTATAGCCGTGAACTCCTGCCAGGGATAATAGAGAATCCCCATGTGAGAATGCATGGTAATAAAATAGATCACCATGCTAAGGAAGAAAGTAACCAGAACGATGGTCGTTCCCCTGGCCGGCTGTTTTAACTGCTGCCATGGGGAACTCTCACAGGCCACCACCCAGGCCGGGCTGAGCCATGAGGCAATGGCAGCGAACATCATTATTGCCTCAAAGGAATACTCTTCTGCATAAAACTCCGTGATTCCCAGATCCATCAATCGTTCCGGATTAAAGTAGGCAATGCCGAATTTCCCAAGGATATTAACGAAGAATCCCTGAATTACCAATAGCATAAGACCTACGCTGAAGAGAGTCAGGATTGATCCCTTTATCAGGGGATGGGTACGGTTCAGCCACGAATGCCTGAACGGCCAGTAATTGAAAATGTAAACAACCCATATAAACATTATCAGGAGCCAGCGGCAGACCATGTATCCCTTGAAAGGAGTGTACAATCGCATCAAGCCTCTGGGGTCCTGGAAAATCCACCATGTCACATAGAACAATAACATAATGAAGAGCGTATTGACAATTACTGGAATTGGTCCCTTCCATCGCTTTGCCAGTCTTCTCTTTTCTACAAATAGGTGTTGTTCGTTTCCCATGATTATCATTTGATTTTTATAAATAAATATCCTGTCAGTTTATCTGTTGATATCTGTTAATTCCTGATTATCAGAATATTACGTAGTCTTATTTTTTATTCAGCTCCTTGTACACAACCCTGAGCATCTCATCGCTGCTCATAGAGGCCGGGTCTTTCCCCATTTTTATCATTTGATGAAAAAGCATTTCTGTAGTAAAGTCTGACCCAAGAGCACCGATCTGATCTTGATCAACATTACGGCGTCCGAATCTGATTGACAGCAAATCCCTTCTTGAAATTATCTTTTTCTTCATTTCAGGACAGCTCATTTATTATTCCCGTTGCTGTCACCACCTGACAAGAATGCCGGGTTTTCAGGTAATGCAACATCTTCAAATTCATTTAAAAGAACAGTAATATATCTGATCATCTCCCGTGATTCGTTCTGTGCTTTCGCGTTATCCCTTGAGCTTATGGCTTTAAAAAGATTAACATGCAGGGCAAATATCCTGTCTCTCCTATCCTGTTCAATGCGATGTATCACATCTGATATCAGTTCATAAGTAACCACAAGCCGATCCAGCATTTTGGCAATCGATCTGTTATGCGTACCGGAGGCAATAATTTCATGAAAGGCCTTGTGATAACCAACAATCATCTGTGTGTTGTTTTCAAGAATGGCTTTGCTTAAATTAACCAGGCATAATTCAAGCGACTTGAGTTCGTCACCTGTCATTCGTTCTGCCGCCATTGCTACCGCGATTGGTTCAAACAAGAACAGCGCTTCAAGTTGGTCCGATACCCAGGGCAGAGTCTCTTTACGGCTTCTGGGAGCAACAATGGCATCGGATTCAGGTTTGGCAGCAAGGTAATAACCACTGTTAGGCTTTACGGTAAGAATGCCTCTAGCCTGCATCATCTTAAGTGCATTACGGAGCGTGTTCCTGCTTGTCTCCAATATTTCGGCAAGTTTTCTTTCAGCCGGAAGTCGGTCCCCCAGATGAACATTGTCGCTCCTTAAATAATTAACCAACCGGTTTGTAAGCTGAGTCTCCCTGCTCTCAATCATCTGATTTAATTTGGCACGACCAATATAAATACATAAATACATTTATGCAAATATTTTCTCATTTATTTAATTTATTTTGTGTTTTTAATGCTATTGGATGCACCAATTTAGTGACTTTTTACATCAAAGCCTAAATTTACATTATATATTATGCATATTTTAAAGGTGCCGATGGCGAAGATTTCCCGACATAATAGTATTGTAATGGATTCCCGCTACATTAGAAGGTGAGCAACAGCGTAAGCGTAATGCGTTAATTTTTAGATACTAGGCCTTCTTCCTGGTGCGAAAGGCTTTTCTCCAGCTCTTTAGAAGAGCATTGAATGGAGCATCAAAAAGCTTATAATCAGCCAGTTTGTCTTCTTTGAAAGCATTGGCCTCTCTGGAGCAAAGAATCAGTACGCTACGCAGAAGATCCCTTTCATAGAATGGCCGTGCATAATATGACCTTATCCCGTTGGGAATGAAGAGCGCCCAGTCTATAGCCTTTATACTCGCTATGGTGTCTTCAACTATTAAATAGTCAAGCTTATACTGTTCTATATTCTCCGCAATTGTACCCTCATATGAAAAAACCTCGCCAAACTTCAAGTTATTCAAGGCCTCCCCCACACCGTAAACTGTAACAATGCCCTTTCTGACCTGAATATCAGAATACATTATCCCGTCAAACTTCAAATTTTTATATGGATTATACAGCAGTATCTCCAGCATCATCTTCAGATCAGTCGCTGTTGCCAGTTTATCCATAATCCCTTTGAGATACTTCTTGCGCGATTCGCTAAGTATCGGATTATATTGTCTCTGGTTTTTGGAGCTACCCTTTTCAACCGTATCACATTCATAAATTGACATCCGCAACAACCTTTTCTCTCTGATCTTTAGCGATCGCAATGATGCAGTGCCCAAAAATTGTGTGCCGCCTTTTCTTACAAACAGTATTTTCCCTTCCCATCTCTTTTCAAAGATTATCTCCTCATATATCCTGTCCATTTCGTTCCTTGTACGTGGATGTATAAGATTATTCATTGTTAATTTCCGGAATTCATCAAAACCATATCCGAAAATCTCACATGCGGCTGCATTATGAGATATTATGCTCTTATTATTCATGCTCACAAGTAAAACCGGATTTCCAACCAGCTCGAGGATTGTCTGCTGCTCATCCTCATTGCGGTTCATCTCCTCAATGATAGTGATGCTCTGTGTTATATCCACAATCATTCCCATATAATAACCAGGCTGAAAAGAGTTGGGTACACCGGTAAGTTTGATCCACCTGAAGTCACTTTCTCCGGTCTTTACCCTGATAAGAGCCACAGCAGGCTTTGAGTCAAGAATAGCCTGAATGAACGATTCATACATGTAGTAATCCTGCTCAAAAATAATCTCCCTGCTGTAAGCCCTGTCCTTTAGTAAAAGGAAACTTCTTTCTGCCAGTCCTTCAATCTGGTACTCATTGATATATTCGATCCTCTTCTTAACCACTTCCACCCTGAATACCAACATCGGCAATCCCTTTATGCAACTATATAACTCCCCCTCAGCGAATATTGTACTACTGTATGCTGATTCAAAATTATCCTGACTGGCTTCTTTCATTTTTATATTGTTTAGACGTACCTGTCTGACCCGTACCTGGTCCCGGCTTACAGTAAACTGATCGCACCGGTATTCTTTATAGTTGATCAGACATGAGATTCTGATAATTATACAAATTTACCGGAACTTTTTATATATCGATAAGAAATAAAAAAAGCCCTTTATCAGGGCTTCACTACGCTGTAGGGTACCTAATCAGCAGCCTCCTGCGGGCTTCTTCTTGGCTTTGGTGGTCGAGGGAGGCTTGAGAGCCTTCACTGCCGGCACCTCAGGCCCGGTGCTCACTACACCACCTCCACCCAGTGCTGCAGCAGCACTCTTGCGGAAGTCGTATTGTGCAAATTCTTCATTGGGACTGGTCTGCGAGGGCTCTTCCGGAGAGAGTATGTTACCGAACCAGTAGTTCAGTCCCCCCTCGAGCACAAAATTATTCTCGTAGCCCAGCTGCCTGGTTATCATCCAAGCCTGGTTGGCATAGACCGAACCGTTTGAATAAAAGACGTTCATATAGGCATCCTGGTTCAGAATGTCAGTGTACTCGTCGGCAAGCAGGTTGCTAAGTGGTACGTTGATGGCACCAGGCATGCTGTAGGCATCAAACTCCTCCGGAGTGCGCACATCTATGAGCCGCAGTGAGGGATCCTTCTGAACAAGCATGTCAGCCACCACATCAGGGGAAACGAACTGCACACCTGCACCAGCCTCCTGAAGCAGCTCGTCGGCTGTAAGGCGGAAGTGCTTAACCCTGTCGGGTGGCACGGCTGCAATTATTATCCCCAGCGGGATCACAAAGAGTGCAAGTAATTTAAGCGATTTCATCGTTGTTATTTTTCGTTATCAATAGTATAACCCGTATCTGCCGTAAGTGTTCGGAATGATTAATATTCCTCCCTGGGAAACTTCTTCTCAGCCCACTCCGCAACAACAAACATACCCAGCGCAGCAATGATCAGCAGCAGGCCGAAGAGGCCGTCTGACAGTCCTAGCGTTTCGCTGACCTTCGGCTCACCAAGGTATCTCGCGAAATAAAGTTTCTCCCACAATCCATAAGTGAAGGCGAAGCCGTAGACCCCAATGAAGAGTCCGACAATGAATACCATAGCATCTATCTTTCCTATTGCGGCACCGCAGAAGCTGGTACCCGGACAGAAGCCGCCCATAATGAATCCGGCACCCATTATCACTCCGCCTACAATAGCTGAGGTGAGATATGTCGGGTTGACATATATAAGGTCAAGGTCTACCCACCCGAAGAGGCTCATGAAGAGCAAGCCGAGCATGGCAGTGATGGCGCCGGTGAAAAAGACCTTTAAAACCACGGTATCATAACCGTAGAAGATGCCCGCCAGCTTGCGGCTCGACGAGAAGCCTGAGCTCTCGAGTACCCAGCCAAAGGCGATGCCTATGAAGAATGCGAGGAGAAAGTTGGTGTTCTCCGATATTATCTCGAATGGTGCTAATGGTCCCATTTTTGTCTCCTTTATTTAAATCCAGTTTCTCCTGAAAAAATATGCCAGTGCGAAGGCGGTACCGAAGATACCCATCATGGTGACGAAGCCACCGAGTGAGAGCACGGCCATACCGCTGAGTGCCGAGCCGCTTGTGCAGCCGCGGCCAATCTGTGAACCCAGGCCGAAGAGGATACCCCCGGCCAGCGCAAATATCAACCTTCGGCGCGAGGTGATCTTCGGCGAGTGTTCAACCTTAAGTTTGAGACGGCCGGCTACAGCCCCGGAAAGAAAGCCTCCCACAATAACCCCAAGCATCTGAAAAACAAGCCAAGACCTCATGGGGCTGCCACTGTGTGACTCCGCATACTCGGCCATATAGGGCATGGTGTTCACCGCATCCTTGTCTACCACCTCTATGGATGTGGCCACGACACTCTTTATCGCACCGCTGGCTCCCAGACCCCTGCCTGAAATGAAATTTGCGGCAAGCAGAACGAGGCCCAGAAGGACACCGCCGACGTACGGGTTGAGGTACCTCCTGCTTCTCTCTTTTGTTGTATTATTGCTCATATTGTAGTGTGTTTTATTGTTATCAGTATAACCAGCGGCTCACCTGGCCGGCAAAGACGAATATAAAACGGAAGGCGAAACTGCCCATCAATACAAGCACGCCTGGTATAAGTGCGGGTATATGCCTGCCTCTCAATTCCATCAGGTCAAGCACCCCGGGGATGATTATCCCAAGTATTACCACAAATATCCAGAAGACCATTGTATAGGGTCCGCCCAGAAAGAGCTCTGCTGCTTCTATCTGTACCTGGGTGCTGGCAAGGAAGCCCATGAACATGTGCACTATCAGGAACAGCTCCGTACCAAGGATAATGAGGTCTATCTTTGTAAAGAGAAGCCTCTCCTCATGGTTTTTTGATGCCAGCACTATTGAAGCAGCGCCGGCTGAAAGCCCTGAGGCCAGGAAAAGTGGTCCGAGCACCGATGTGTTCCACAGCGGCCTGGCATTGAATGCAGACAGCAGTATTCCGGTGTAAACACCCGTGATGATGGCAAAGATCAGCATAACCCATGCCAGGGGTTTCTTATTTTTGTTGAAGAATGCCTCAATATCCTTAAGCCACTTATACTTCCAGTCCCAGTTCGGAAAAAACTCCCTGATATGCAGGGCACACCATATCACTGAAACGGTTGTTATGACCAGCAGTGTCCATGCACCCCATGACATCGGCGACTGTATCCTGATAGTAGTGTATAGCTGCCAGAAAAAGGCCTTATGGTTCAGGTCATAAAAGAGTGCTGCCAGTCCTATCACCAAAACTATTGGTGCAATGAAGGGCACCCTGCGTACGGCAGTGCGGTACTGCTCTTCCTTTCCAAGCAGGTAATAGAGGGCGGCAAAGAAGAGTACTCCTGCCGCCAGTCCACCAAGAAACAGGTATAACGGTATTGGCCAGTGCCATATATGCAGTTGCGGGTCAACCATCAGGTTCTCTCTTCCGCTGATAATAAGCTCTTCGTTCATCGTCTGCTCAGATTAGAAAATATAACTGTGGTTGCGTCCCTGCTTCGGGGATGAGTGTCTTTGATTTGCGTTTTTTCAGGATAACGCTCACATCGCTGTTGGGGTCGTCAAGGTCACCGAAATACATGCATTTTGTCGGGCATACTGCCACGCATGCTGGTTTCATTCCCTCCTTCACCCTATGGATGCAGAAGGTGCATTTGTCGACATATCCCTTCGGATGGGGGTAACGTGCATCATAAGGGCACGAGGCTATGCAGGCGCCGCAGCCGATGCACTTCTCAGGGGTAACCATTACAAAGCCTCCCTCCAGGATGTGGCTGGCACCGGTGGGACAGCAGCGAACGCAGGGAGCGTTGTCGCAATGATTGCACCTTTCGGAACGAAGTTCGAGTTCCAGCTGTGGGTAGGTACCGTCAACAACCTCCACGATCCAATCCCTGCAATAGCCTATGGGAACGTTGTTTTCGGTTTGACAGGCGACCACACAGTCGCTGCAGCCGACACATTTTTTGGTATCAACAGCCATTGCATATCTC
>DCSU01000162.1 GCA_002325785.1 Bacteroidales bacterium UBA1458
CACTCCTCTCCGAACGTGGGCTTTAGCGGCTATACAGGCTATGACCCGATGTATGGACTCCTTATATGGTCGGCACCCGACTGGGATATACGTGATTACCAGGATTACTGGGTAGTTCCCAACGAGGTTCAGAACAGCAGCTACACAGCCGGTAACAATAACCCCTATTTTGACAGGTACGAGAGACTGCACAGCGTCAATAAGGATATCTTCAACGGTACCTTATCTCTGAACTACGATGTCAATTCATGGCTGAATGCTACACTCCGCACCGGCTATGACACCTATAGCAACAAACAGGATATCCGGGTATCAAAGGGTTCATTCCAGGGCGCCGGAAACGGTACGGTTATTCCAGGAGGAACAGAGGTATGGGGCGAATCACAGAAAGGTTCATATAATATTGGACTTGCAAGGGGATTCAGTCTTAATAACGACCTGATAGTCTCCGTAAATAAGAAAATCTCCGATTTCACTATTGATGGTTTCGTCGGCGGCTCAACCTATTTCTGGCAGGATGAGGGCATTGAGGCCAGGTCAAGGGGTGGAATTTCGATCCCGGCATTCTATTCTCTCAAAGCATCAATTGACCCCGTAATAACTGCATCAGTCATCAAAAGAAGACAGGTAAACAGCCTTTACGGTCGGGTCGGACTTGCCTATAAGAGCATTGCATTTGTGGAGGCGACGCTTCGTAACGACTGGGTTTCAACACTTCCTGAATCGACCAGGTCTTACGTATATCCCTCTATATCTGCAAGTTTTATACTGTCAGAAGTGCTTCCGGAAATTGACTGGCTGTCACTCTGGAAACTGCGCGGCTCATGGGTTACTGTCAAGAAACCAGCGGAAATATATGATATCAACTCTGTCTATTCCATTGCCAACAATGCATGGGGAACACTGAGTGCCGCAACTTACCCTACCAGCATCAGGGGCACAGACCTCCTCCCCGAATCAGCTACAACATTTGAAATCGGAACGGTTGCAAATTTCTACAGCAACAGGGCTTCCGTCGACCTGACATACTATGCAAAGCGGATGTTCGACTTCATTAAATCAGCACCCATAACACCGGCATCAGGATATACAGGGAATTTTATCAACATGGATGAGGAGGTAACCCGCCGGGGTGTTGAGGTAACCGTTAGTGGAACCCCGGTAAAAACGAGTAACTGGCAATGGGATGTGTCGCTTAACTGGTCGAAATATGCACCTTATTACACAAAACTTGACTCTCTATATTCTCCAGACAGACCTTATGTTTTCGTTGGAGCCAGGTATGATGCATATGCCCTCTATGACTACTCAAAAGATCCTGAAGGCAATATCATTCATAACGCCAGCGGCCTTCCCACATATGAGACATTCCCTTCCGCCAGGTACGGCAATGCCGATCCTGACTGGATCTGGGGACTGGCTTCAATGCTAAAGTACAAAGACCTCTCATTCTCTGTTTCTATGGACGGACGTGTTGGGGGCCTTGCACAGACAATTACAGAGATGTATATGTGGCGCTCAGGAAACCATCCCCTGTCGGTTGTTCCTGAAAGATACCTGGACGCAACAATTCCCCTGTCAAAGAATTATATTGGGGAGGGTGTAAAAATTATTGACGGATCAGTTACATATGACACCTACGGTAATATTACAAGTGATACGAGAGTATATGCACCAAATGACATAGCCACAACCTACAAGAGCTATATCGAAGGCTATCATAAAGGCACTGCATGGGGTGGATCGCCCTCACCCACAGACCTGTATGATGCCACCTTCTTCAAGATCAGGGAAATTGCGCTCACCTATACATTACCAAGAGAAATTGCATCAAAGATCAAGGCAAGGGAAGTGGCAATATCTGCAGTCGGACAGAATGTTTTCCTCTGGGCAAAACAGTTCAAGTATTCCGATCCTGACGGCGGTTCAGAGAACTTCCTCGATCCCTCTCTGCGTTACCTGGGACTGAATCTGAAAATCGGATTCTGATGACCGGTGAGATACGAAATGAAAACACAAATAACTGAAGAGAAGATGAAAAAGATAGTATTCAAAACTGGAGCTGGACTCATCATATTACTTATTCTGATGTCGGGATGTAGTAAGTTCGAAGAGATAAATACAGATCCAAATAAAATCACCCAGGCCAGCTCATCAATGATTGCCACAAGCGTAATCCTGGCCAATATAAAGTTCAACGGAAGGGATGCTCATGCATACCTGCAGCCTAATGCGCTTGCCAAATATATTGGTTATGCCAACCAGAGCCAGATGCCAACCCAGTACAACAAGATTGAAAATACCGGGTTCGGCCAGATGACAATGCTCCCGAACATCGATAAGATGGTTGAATATGCAGAAGGATCCGTGATGGAGAGCTCTTACAAGGGTTTAGCCAAATTCTCACGTGCATGGATGTTCTTTAATACTACAATGCAGGTGGGCGATATCCCCTACAGCGAGACAAACGGAGGGATGAATGGTGAATACCGCCCTGCATATGACAACCAGGAGGATGTATTCATAGGCATCCTGAATGAACTGGAGGAGGCTGATGCGTTTTTTGCCCAGGGAGTGACCTTCGCTGGCGATCCCACACCCTACAACGGAGACCCGAATAAATGGAGGAGAGCTTCAAATGCCTTTGCGCTGAAGGTTCTTATGACCCTGAGCAAGAAGGCTGATGTGGCATCGCTGAACGTCAAGGGCCGTTTTGCTGCAATTGTTGCCGACGGTTTCCTTCTTGAACCGGCCACTGGTTTCCTGGGACTGAATTACTCTGCCACCAATATGCACCCGATGTCAGGTACAAATGACCTTTTCACAAGCAGGACAGACATCAGCTCGTTGCTGATCGATAATCTGAAGCTTCTCGGTGACCGCAGGCTGTTTTACATGGCTGACCCGGCTGCTTCGCAGATTCTCGGTGGCCTGACTGAGTCCGAATGGGATGCATATGTAGGCGCAGATGTGTCAATGAGCTATGATGACCTTACAGCACAACACCTCCTTGGCAACTTTTCGCTCATTAATTCAAGATACCTCTGGCTGCCGACATGCGAACCCAGAATGATGATGACATATGCAGAACAGCAGCTGATTCTGGCCGAGGCACGTATACTTGGCTGGATAACCGCAGGTACAGCACAGGAATATTATGAGTCAGGCGTAAAATCTGCACTGGCAGTCTATGTCTCAATGAACAGCACCTACGCTCACGGAATGGCCATAAACCAGGCCTATATCGACAGCTATTTCACTGGTGAGGCGGCTTTCAAGGCCACCACGGAAGATCAGTTAAAGCAGGTATGGATGCAGCGGTATATTCTGAATTTCATGCAGAACTCCGAATCAAGTTACTATGAGTACCGGCGTAATAACTACCCGCCGTTCCCGATCAACCCGTTGACAAACCTCAATGAGAACAATCCGGACGGCATGCCGATGAGGTGGCTCTATCCATCCTCTGAAACAAACTACAACCGCGAAAACCTTATTGCTGCACTGAATTCACAGTATGAAGGTTATGACGAGGTGAATAAGCTTATGTGGCTTTTAAAATAGATTAGGTTTTGGTACAGGTTTAGATTAGTTGTTCCGTTGGCAGACGGACTGGTTTGAGTAAAAGGGTGTCCCCAGGAGAACGGTGGGCACCCTTTTCTGTTTTAATGTATTTGTGCCTCATTCAAAGAAAACCCCGAACTCTGTTTTCTTACTCTTGATGTATCGGCCTGCCATCACTGTGGTCACTCTCCTGACAGGATCAAATTCAAAGGGCATCCTTTGCCCGTTTACCTTTATAAGTGCAGGTTTCCTGGCCGAATGGATCCGTAAATTCCAGCTCCTGGTGTCTGCCATGCCGTCATAAGAGCCCTGCACCGGATTGACTGCAAGGATAAATCCTTCCTCAGTGACCCTGCTGACAATTTCCGTTGATGCAATCTTACCTCGCTGATAATCAGTACTCACTCCGTCATCTTCTATAAGGGCAAAGGAATAGTCAGCTCCGGGATATATATTCAATATAAGCGTGTCATTGCTTCCCCTTTCCACTGAAGGGTAGTATGGGCGCTCCGGTATTATTGCTCCCTCACGGATCAGCAGAGGTATTTGTCCGGTAGGGGCATCAATAGTGTGCTCTATCCCTCCTGCTATCTTTTCTCCTGACCAGTAGTTGATCCACTGACCAACCGGGACATGTAGTGACCTCTTCTTTAAGCCCCTCTCAAAGACAGGAGCTACCAGTATCTCATTACCCAGCATATACTCGTACAGATGTCCGGGCATCGGCCTTAGCATGTTGATTCCCTGAATCCGGGACAGGTGAGCATAGGAATAGAGATACGGGAAGAGCTTCATGCGCATGTGAGAGTATTCCCTGAAGAGGCTGTCAGCATATAAGGAGTAATTCCAGGCCAGGTTTGATGTCGGGTTTTCAGGCTGTGAAAACACCTCGGTCACAGGGCAGAACATCGAGAACTGCATCCAGCGGATATATAACTCTTCTTCAGGCTTTTCGGTTTTACCCATGTCGAAGCCGCCCAGATCATTTGTCAGAAAGGGAATCCTGCTTGTTCCGGAACCGGGTTTTGTATACATCACAATATTCTCCTTCAAAGCTACCTCCGGAACCCATGAATCGAAACGCACCAACGGCGATTTTACTGTCCAGTCAGACCGTGTATCATCAGTCCATTTAAGCGGATAACGTTTATACTCTTCATCGCCGGTACCTGCGCTATGGGAGAGAATCAAACCTCTTCCCCTGCTCTCCTTTCCTTCAGATGCCGTAAGCTCATATATTGATTTGCAAACACTTATCTTGTCTGTACGGTCAAGTTTTATGAAATCCGCTCCCTCCTCAAAAAAAGGTTTAAGTCTCGTCTTGAAATAACTGACTGCCTGAGGATTATCGAAGTCTATGTTACCGCATAATGTGCCCGGGTGGTCTTTGTCTTCGCTAAACATGGCAGTGGTGGTTCCCTTATTATGCCAGGGGTTTTTGTTCAGATAAACACCTGAGAAATATCCTTTCGACTTAAAGTCATTAAAGTCATCCTCATTGCCTGTCTCCTGTATGCAGTCCCATACCCAGAATCCGCCTTTAATGTTGTTCTTCTCCATCCATGACCACATGGCGCGCCTGTCGGGATAGCCGGCATTGTCACCTTTGAAGTTAAGATATCCTGCCGGTCCTGCGCCGGAATCGGCATAGCTCCAGAACCAGGAGTCGATCCAGTATCCATCAATAGGGTAGTCATGAGCCTGTATCGCCTTGATCCGCTCAATAGTTCCCTCCTGGTCGGTATAGCCGCCAAACAGGATGCCGAAAGCCCATGCAGGTGGAAGAATAACATTTGTATCAGCAGCATTGCTTTCAGATGTGGGGCCTGGCAGTGCACGCGGATCCCGGGCCAGGCCTGATGACAATATCTCTGAAAGATACAGGGCGAGGTCAAACTGCGTCTGTCTGTTGAGATGTACACCATCATCCGTCTTTTCAGCAAAACCTTCTTCAAGAAATCCGTACAGGTCAATAAGCTCAAATCCCTTTATACCGGCTAATCTTCTGAAGTCGCTTGCAAGTTTTTTTATCCGCTTGCTGCTGCCGGCATATTTACCGGTCAGATCCTTAGGCTCATAAACCGGTGGCGGGGTAACGAGGAATATTTTTGATTCCGGAAGTGCAGCTCCAATTTTATCAAGCAGCAGAGACATGTTGCCGGATATCTCCTTCTGCCGGTCCCTGAAAATATCCTTGGTGTCATTTGTGCCAAGTGCAATCATGATTATATCAGGGGTACGACCCTCCCCGGCAGCCTCTTTTGCTTCCTTAATGTATCTGTCAAAATTCTTTAATGTATTCAGTTCCGGCCTGTCGAGGTTATCAAACCCGATGGTATTCCCCGGGACTGAGGTGTTTAAGACAGTTGACCATGGTAACAATGTCCGCAGTTGCTCCGCCCATGATTGATCACCATGGCCATTTGAATCGCCAATAATCAAGACCGTCATATTTTCACAGCTATCGTTCCCTTTGCAGCGGACCGGTAAAAGTGAGAGTGCATGAGGAATTAGCATCTCATGTCCTCCTTCAAATATTGTCAGCCTCATTTCAGGTCCGGCAGATGACAGGTAGACACTCCTGCCTGCAAGCTTCTTTACATTATACTTCTGAGGATCAACCTGCCGGCCGAGCAATTTTATAATAACACTGTCCGGCACATCCAGGCTCTTCGATCCGGGATATTTGCTCCGGGCTATTTTATTGAAAAAGTTTATGGAATGGGTTATCGGTACTGACCCGGCGTAACCATCATTAATACCGGCGAAAATATTCAGGCAGGCTCCGACCCTCCTGGTAGCGGGGAAACTCA